>CAZHPC010000008.1:0-59753 GCA_964534685.1 uncultured Opitutaceae bacterium | reverse complement strand
ACGTCGTCATCTACGAGATGGGCATCAGCTACTACGGCCGCTCCTACGCCGAGGGGAAGAAGATCGGCTGGCGCGACGGCTTCCGCGCGCTCTGGGCCATCCTGAAGTACAACCTCCGCTGACCTACCTGCCCGCGGGCTCCTGCGCCGGCCGGGCCTTCAGCGCCGCGAGGTTGGCGCGCGCCATCGCGTAGTCCGGCCGGAACCTGAGGGCCTCCTCGAACTGCGCGATCGCCTCGGGAACCCTGCCCGTCTCGGCCAGGAGAGTGCCCAGGTTGTTGCGGGCCTCGGCGTAGCCGGGTTCCAGGCGGACGGCCTCCTGGTACTGTTCGATCGCCCTCTCGATCCCGCCCAGGCGGGCAAGCGCCATGCCCAGGTTGAAGTGGACCTGCGCCGAATCGGGCAGGGATCGGAGCGCGAGCCCGTACTGGACAACGGCCTCCGCGACGCGGCCCGCCCGGAAGAGCGCGATCCCAAGGTTGGTGCGCGCCTTGCCGTCGCCGGGGTCGAGCCTGAGCGCCCTTTCGTACTCCCCGATCGCCTCGCCCGCGCGCCCGGCCTGGTCAAGCGCGAGCGCGATGTCAAAGTGCAGAGGCGCCGAGTCCGGCTTCGGCGCTGCGATGCGCCGATACTCGGCCAGCGCCTCGTCCGCGCGGCCCATGTGGTAAAGCGCGAGCCCGAGGTTCCTGCGCGCCTCGAAGTCCCCGGGATCGATGCGAAGCGCCGCCGTGAACTGCTCGGCCGCCTCGGCGTTCCTGTCCTCGAGCGCGAGCGCGCTGCCGAGGGCAATATGGGCGCGGGCGTTGGAGGGGCGCCTGAGGACGGTGTCGCTCCAGATCGAAATCTCGTTCAGGTAGGCCAGGTTCCGCTCGTAGGCGCAGGCCCCCAGGGCGCTGGCGAGAACAAGCACCCATGGCAGGCACAGTCTCCCGAACCAGGCCCAGAGTCCCGCGACGACGACCGCCGCCATCGCCGCCAGCGAGAGGTACATCCGGTGCTCGGCCATCGGCTGGAACGCCACGGGCACGATGCTGGAGGCGGGCGCAAGGATAAGGAGGAACCACACGCCCGCGAAGCCGAGGGCGGCGCGCCTGGCGAACGCATAGAGCGTTCCGACGACCAGGGCGGCGAGAACGCACGCCCATGGGAGCGCCTCGCGAAGGGTCCCGACGATGTCGGTGCCGTAGTCGAACACGAGCGGGTGCGGCCAGAGCGCCAGAAGGATGTAGTGGACCACCACCCAGCACTCGGTGAGGCCGTAGGACCACCACCCGTAGCCGAGGCCGAAGCCCACGCCCCGGCCGCGAAGGTCCGCCGTGAGCAACGCCAGCAGGACCCACGTGCTCGCCAGGCCGGCATAGAGGCGCCACCGGAGCCTCAGCGCGCCTCGGAAGCTCTCCGCCACAAAGGTCCGGTCGTAGGCAAGCACGGCAAGCGGCGCGGTCACCATCACCTCCTTCGTCCCCATCCCCAGGAGGCAGCATAGCACGCACAGGAGACGCCAGGTCCGGGGCCCCGGCTCCTGCACGCCCCTTATGAAGCAATACAGCGTGAGCAGGTAGAAGAGGCCCATGAGCGACTCGGCGCGCTGCACCACGTACGTCACCGACTCCGTCTGGAGCGGGTGCACCGCCCACAGCAGCGCGATCGCGAACGCCGGGATGATCCGGTCGCGCGAGGATGGAACCAGGTCCGGCCGGAAGGCCAGGGTTCGCCTCACGATCCCGAGAAGCATGAGCGCCGCGAGGATGTGGATTACGAGGTTTGCCAGGTGGTAGCTCCAGGCGCCGTTCCCGCTCGCAGCGTAGTTAAGCGCTAGGCTCAGGCTCAGAACCGGCCTGCCCGAGACCACCGACCCGGCGGGCGGCGAGAGCACGGCCGCCAGCGAGCGCAGGTGCTGGATCGAGGGGTTCCACGTGATCCACAGGTGGTCGTCATAGATCAGGGGCACGGACAGGGTGCCGCGGTAGACGGCGGCCGTGGCAAGCACGATCACAAGGGCCGCCCACCTGAGCGGCCCGGCGTGACCATTCGAATGCCGGCTTACGGATCGGTGCATGCTGGGGCCATCTCAGCCGAAGGACTACCCCCCGGGCATATTCGCCGCGAGGAGAATATTGCCATCCGGGCCCTTGTGGAATGCCATCGGGGAACACCCGCCCATGATCGTTGACACGCTGGCTTGCCTCCTCCTGGTCCTGGGCGTCGCATTTGGGCTGTCGCGGCCGGTTGTCGACAGGATGGGTCTCAGTCCCGCCGAGGGTCTTGTCGCCGGGGCGGCGCTCTCGCTGATCGGCGCGTGGGGCATCGCGTGGGCGGTCTTCATAGCCGGTGCAACGCCCTCGGCATACTGGCTCGTCGCGGCAGCGGCGCTTGCCGGCCTGGCCGCCGGCCGGCGCGGTGTGCGCGGGCTCGCGGCGGATCCCGCGGCCCGCGACCTCGCGGCCGGCCAGCTCATGGTGACCGCCTGGTGCGTGGCGTGGCTTTCGTTCGTGCGCAACTACTCCGGCGGCGCATGGCTGGGGGACTGGCTCGAGCACTGGCAGAGGGCCCACTACTTTCTGCGAGAATGGCCGCGCGAACGCCTGTTCTTCGACATCTACCAGGTGCCGGCCCGCCCTCCCCTTTCGAATGTCCTGACGGCCGCGTTCATGCGCATGGCGGGCGCCGACTACGCGCACTACCAGCTCATCATGACGGCGCTGTGCAGCCTGGCGTTCCTTCCCGTGGGTCTCCTCGCTGGCCGGTTCGGGGGCAGGCGCGCGTCGCGCGTCGCCGCCGCCGTCGCGATGCTCAACCCGCTCTTCATCGAGAACGCGACCTACCCCTGGACGAAGCTGCAGGCCGCCTTCTTCATCCTCTCGGGGCTCTATTTCTTCCTTCGCGTGCGGGACCAGGACCCGCACGCGGGCAAGGCGGCCGTCGCCTGCGCACTCTGCCTCGGCGGAGCCGTCGTGACGCACTATTCCGCCGGGCCCTATGTCGTTGCGCTGGCCGGGGCGTGGGTCGCGCTCGGATTCCGCAGGGGCTGGGACGGGCCCTTCTCCCGCACGACGGCCCTCTGCGCCCTCGCCGGCGCCTGCGTGATCGCGCCCTGGTTTGCATGGTCGGTCGCGCAGTTCGGCTGGCGGGGAACCTTCCTGTCGAACTCCAGCGTCTCGATGATGCAGAAGGCTCCCGGCAACCCCCTGGCGACGATGGCGCTCAACCTGCGCGACAGCCTCGTTCCCCCGCAGGTGCGCGGCTTCCGGGGCATGCTCTTTGCGCAGACGAGCCCCTGGGGCGCGCTCAGGGACCAGGCGTTCCTCATCTACCAGCTCAACCCGCTCCTGGCGCTGGGGTCCGTCGCCTGGATCGCCGTGGCTAGGGAGGCGCTGCGGGCCGCCGGGGCCGCCGCAAGGCGCGACCGCCTGTTCTGGACGTTCGCCCTGGCGGGGGTCGTCCTCCTGAGCTACGCCTCGTACGGGGACCGCGATCACTACGGTACCGGCCACATCTGCCTCCAGTCGGTCGTTCTCCTAGGCCTCGCCTTCCTCGCGTCCCGGTGGGGCCGCCTCGGCCGCGCGTGGCGCTGGGCGCTCATCGCGGGCTGGGCCGTGGACTTCTGCCTCGGGATCGCGCTGCAGTTTGCGGTGGAGGACTTCGCCATCGACCGCTGGCTTGCCCCTTCCCGCGGCCTCCTGGACGTCTCCCGGACCTACTCGGGCGTCGCCCAGGCGAATCTCAGTGAGAAAATCATCGCCCAACTCGCCTATTTTGCCGACATTATGCCCACTCCTCCCGCGCTTGTGCTCGCGCTCCTGGGCGCAATCCTCTGCATGGCCCTGATGCGCGCCCGCCCGACGCCCGATGAGCGCTGACAGAAGAAGATGACCGATTCCAGACCCACCGTCGCCATCGTGATCCCCGTGTTCAACGAGGAGCCCGTGCTGCCCGAGCTTTTTTCCCGCCTCGAGGCGCTTTTCCGCGCCAACCCCGACTGCGCGTGGCGGGCGGTCTTCGTCAACGACGGCAGCCGCGACGGGTCGGCGGAGATGATGCGCGCCCAGGGCCTTCGGGACCCGCGGTTCGAACTCGTGGAGCTGTCGCGCAATTTCGGGTTCCAGGGCGCCCTCGCCGCCGGCCTCGCGCACGCGCGGGCATCCGACGCCGCCGTGACCATGGACGCCGACCTGCAGGACCCCCCCGAGGTGATCCCGGACCTTGTCTCGGCATGGCGCTCGGGAGCCGAGGTCGTTCGCGCCGTGCGGAGGTCCCGCCAGGAGACGGGACTTCGAAGGGTGGGCTTCGATCTCTTCCACGCGCTCTTCGGGCGGCTCACGGACTTCCCCATCGAGGCGAACACCGGGACGTTCGGCCTCCTCGGGAGGCCCGCGCTTGACGCGTTCGCCGAGCTTCCCGAGCGCAACCGCTTCTTCCCGGGGCTCCGGGCCTGGATAGGGTTTGAGACCGCCGACGTCGCCTACGACCGGCAGGAACGCGCCGCGGGCCGGCCGAAGCAGACCTTCACGCGCCTTGTCAGGTACGCGGTGGACGGGTTCTTCAGCTTCTCCTACCTGCCCCTGCGTTTCCTCACGTACTCGGGGATCCTCGTGAGCGGGCTCGGGTTCGCGCTCGGCCTCTTCTTCATCGTGAAGCGCCTGCTCGGAATCGAGACCGCGTCGACGGGATTCACCACGCTTGTCTCGCTGGTCACATTCCTCGGCGGGATCCAGCTGATCGGGATAGGCGTCCTCGGCGAATACCTCGGCCGCGTCTACGACGAGGTGAAGCGGCGGCCCGTCTACCTGGTCAAGCCGCCGAGGCGCTGACGACGGCCCATGGGTCAATTCCGCGTTCTCGCATGGACGGGCCTGGCGGCCGTCGCTGTCGCCGCCCTCTGCCACAACCTTCCCAGGCTCGCGCCGGGGATGTTCGACTGGGCCGAGCCCGGAAACGTCGCCGCCGCGCTGGCCCAGGGGCGGGGCTTCAGCGATCCCTTCGACGGGGGGACGGGCCCGACGGCCTGGGTCTCGCCCATCCCGGCGTGGGTCGAGGCCGCCGTGTTCCTTGCCTTTGGCGTCAAGACCGCAGCCTCGGCCAAGGCGATGCTCGTCCTCACGGTCCTTGGCCTCGGCGCGGCCAATGCCCTCCTGCTTTCGGCGCTCGAGCCGTTCGGCGCCTGGATGCGGGGCGCCGCCACGGCGGCGTTCCTGGCCGCCTGCGCCTTTCTGCCCGGGGGGCCGCTCGAGGTCCTGAGCGAGGCCTGGCTCGACCTTCTCCTTTCGGCGGCGCTCCTCTGGGCCGCGCTTGAGATGGGGCGCTCGCCGGGCCGGCGGGCGGCGGCAGCGCTCGTCGCCGTCTCGCTCCTAGCGCCGCTTGAGAACGCGGGCCTCGCGGTCTCGGCCGCGATCGTCATCCTCTCGCTCGCGTGGTCCTGGAAGGGCGACCTGCGCAAGCTGTCCGTCCCGGTCATCGCCGCCCTGGCTGCAGCCCTCTCGGTGGGCGCCTGGAGCGCCCGAAATGAGGTCGCCCTCGGCCGCTTCGTGCCCCTCAAGTCGAACTTCTGGTTCGAGCTGCACCTGGCAAACGTCGACTCGGCCGACGGCCTGCCCAGGATGGAGACCGTCCTGAGGCGGCTGCCCTTCTTCGACGCCGGGGAGTTCGGCCGCTACTCGAGCCTGGGCGAGATGGCCTATGTCGAAGGCTTCCGCAAGCCGGCGATCGCTGCCCTGCGGGCCGACCCGGGGCATTTCGCGGGCAACGTGCTGCGGCGCCTCGGCGCCGCGGCCGTGTTCTGCCGGCGCGAGGGCGGCGGCCAGTCCACGGGCTTCCGCTTCCGCGCCGAGGACGAGGCGCGCCTCGCGGGCTCGGGCGAGCTGATCGCGCTGGGCAACGCGGGCGCCCTCTGGGCGAGGATAGACGCGCCGCCAGGCGAGGAGCGTCAGAGGTTCCGCCAGCTTGGCCTCGCGGACGAGGCCGCCGTCTGGCAGGACTGGCTCGAAAAGCGCCTCGCCTACGACGCGCGGTTCCGCGGCGCCGGCGGGACCGCCCTCGGGTTCCTGACCGCGGGCGTCCCCGTGATGGCGCTCCTCTTCTCGGCCCTGCTCAGCGGCGGCCGGATGGCGCCGCCCGCCCGATGGGCCGCGGCCATCGCGTTCGGGATGCTGCTGCCGTTTGTCCTCGTGAACCACAACGAGCGCCACCAGCTTCCGCTCGTAGCCATGCAGGCTGTCGCCATCGGGGCCTTCGCCCAGGCGGCGGCCGGATGGTTCACGCGCAAATCCGCCGCACCATGAAGCGAGCCGCACTCCTGATCGCCGCCGCACTCCTCAGCCTCTACTGGTGGATGGCGACCAGCGTCTCGGACACCCAGTGCACGACGGGCGACGAGATCGCGCACCTGACCGCGGGCTACTCCTACTGGACGACGGACGACTACCGCCTCCAGCCGGAGAACGGCAACCTCCCCCAGCGCTGGGCGGCGCTGCCCCTGCTGCGCCGCGACTTGAAGTTCCCCACGCTGGCCCAGAACGCCTGGAGGATCTCCGACGTCTGGGACCTCGGGTTCCAGTGGTTCTACGACTGCGGCAACGACCTGGCCTCGATGCTGCGGGACGGGCGCCGGATGATCGCGCTCTTTGGCGTGGCGACCGGCCTGCTCGTCTTCCTGTGGGCGCGAAGGCTCCATGGCAACCGGGGGGCGCTCCTCGCGGCAGGGCTCTTCGCGTTCTGCCCGACCATGCTCGCAAACGGCGCCCTGGTCACGAGCGACATGGCCGCCGCCTGCATGTTCCTCGCGGCGGTGACGGCGTTCTGGGCGATGGCCCACAGGCTGAGCCTGTGGCGCCTCGCCCTGTTCGGCGCGGCCCTGGGGCTCCTCTGCGTCGCCAAGTTCTCGGCGCCGCTGATCGCCCCCATGTGCGCCATCCTGTTCGCCGTCCGGGTGGCGGGAAGGGACTCCCTCGAGACAGGCTGGCCGCTGCGGCTGAGAATCGCCGGCAGGATGAGGGTCGCCCTGTCGCTCATCGGGGCCACGCTGGCGGCCTGCGCGCTGGCGGTCGCCGTCATCTGGGCGTCGTACGGATTCAAGTACCCGATGTACCGCCACTTCGAGCCCAACCGCGTGCGCTCGCTGGTCGGATGGGACGTCCTCGAAGACCGCGGGGGGCCCCTCGTGAGCGTCTTCCGTTTCGCGAGGGCCCATGAGCTCCTTCCGGAGTCCTACATCTACGGGTTCGCCCACACCTACCGGTTCTCGCGCTACCGGAAGGCGTTCCTGAACGGGGAGTACCGGAGCACGGGCTGGGTGCAGTTCTTTCCGTACACCACGGCGGTGAAGACGCCCATCGCCCTTTTCGGGCTGATCGGGATTGCGGCGTTGGCGGCCGACCGACGCCGGAGCGCCTCCGAATGGCGGCAGCGCCTGTACGAATGGTCCCCGCTCCTCTCGCTCTTCGCGGTCTACTGGGTGTTCTCGCTCACGAGCGGCCTCAACATCGGCCACCGCCACATCATCCCGGTCTACCCCGTCCTTTTCGTCATGGCGGCCGGCGCCGCCGCCTGCGTGAGCCTGCCGCTTCGCTGGACGGGGGCGTGCGTCGCCGCGCTGGCGGCGTGGTTCGCGGCCGAGTCGCTGTGGATCCGCCCCCACTACCTCGCCTATTTCAACGAGCTCGTTGGGCCGCGCGACGCCTGGAGGCACGTGGTCGACAGCTCGCTCGACTGGGGGCAGGACCTGCCCTCGGTCAGGAGCTGGCTCGACGCGAACCCCCCGGACGGGCCCGTCTTCATCTCCTACTTCGGCTCGGGCGACATCGTCCACTACGGGATCAAGGCCACCCGCATCGGCGACGCCAACTTCGACGTCCGGCCGAGAAAGGCCCCGGCTGTCCTCGCGGGCGGGACGTGGATCATCAGCGTCACCCAGTTCCAGCAGGTCTACACGGAGGCGCGGGGGCCGTGGGACCGCGAAAAGGAGGCCCGCTACCGCCAGCTCCTCGCCCACGTGGTGTCGCTCGAGGACACGGGCGGGAAGCTCACCTACCAGGAGGGCGTCACATTCGAGGAATACCAGTTCGCACGGCTCTGCCACTACCTTCGGGGCAGGAGGCCGGTCGCCGAGGTGGCCTACACCTTCCTCATCTTCAAGCTGACGGACGCCGAGGTCATGAAGGCGCTCCTGGAACCCGTCGCGATCCCGTGAGCCCAACAGGCGACAGGTTCCGGATTGTGGCGGCGGTCGCGCTCCTCCTCGCGCTGCATTTTGCGATGGCGGTCGCCAGCAAGCTCCACGAGAGCACGACCTCGGACGAGATCGTCCACCTGACGGGCGGCTTCACCTACTGGAAGTTCAACGACTACCGCCTGCATCCCGAGAACGGCAACCTCGCCCAGCGCTGGGTGGCGCTGCCCGCCTGGATCGCCGGCTCGAAGTTCCCCGCGCTCGACCAGCCGTACTGGAGGAAGAGCGACGGGTGGGTGATGGGGCACGAGTTCTTCTACGAGACGGGCGAGGACCATTTCCCGAGGCTGATGGCCGCCCGCGCCATGACGGCGCTCCTGAGCGTCGCCCTGGGCGCGCTCATCTTCTGC
This sequence comes from uncultured Opitutaceae bacterium, assembly GCA_964534685.1. Lineage (GTDB taxonomy): Bacteria > Verrucomicrobiota > Verrucomicrobiia > Opitutales > Opitutaceae > Palsa-1447. Next base: position 51,180 of record CAZHPC010000008.1, on the reverse strand, counting down.
TGGTCGCGCGCGCTCTTCGGCACGGCGGGCGCCTTCGTCTCCCTCGTGTTCTTCACCTTCAGCCCGACCCTCCTCGCGCACGGGGGCTACGCCACGTCGGACGTGTGCGCCGCGCTCTTCCTCCTGGCCTCGGTAGGCGCGTGGTGGCGCCACCTCGAAAGCCCCGGGGCGGGCTCCTTCGCCCTGAGCGCGGTCGTCTTCGGCCTGGCGTGCGTCGCCAAGTTCTCCGCCGTCCTGCTCCTTCCGATGATGCTTCTCTGCGCCCTGGTGCACCTCGCGGCGCGGCCGGGCGGGATGTGGAGGGTCGCCCGCTCCGGAGCGGGCCACGCCGTGGTCGCCTTCGCGGTCATCTGGGCCTTCTACGGCTTCAGGTACAGCGCCTTCAACCCCGCGCTCCCCGCCGCGGACCAGTTCATCGAGTCCTGGACGGAGATGTACTCGCGCACGGGGCGCGTCGGCCAGGCGATCCACCTCCTCGCGAACCTCCACGCGCTTCCCGAGGGGTTTCTCTACGGGGCCGCGTATGTCGTCGAGACGTCCCAGCAGCGCGGGGCCTACCTTAACGGGGAGTACAGCATCCTCGGCTGGCGGAGCTTCTTCCTGTGGGCCTTCGCGCTCAAGACGACGCTGCCCTTCATCGCGGCAAGCGCGCTGGCCGCATGGCTCGCCATCCGGAGCCGCGTTCGGCCGGCCGCAAGCCTTGCCGGGCGCCTGCAGGGGCTCCTGCCCCTGACCCCGCTCCTCGCCCTCTTCTGCGTCTATTGGGCGTTCTCGATCCAGAGCCACCTGAACATCGGCCACCGGCACCTGATGCCCACCTACCCCGTCCTTTTCATACTCGCGGGCTCCCTCGGCGCATGGCTCGCGCGGCCCCTCGGATGGAGGGCTCTCGTCGTGGCGTGCCTGGTCGCCTGGCACGTCGGCGAGTCCGTGTGGATCGCGCCCCACTACCTCGCCTATTTCAACGAGCTCGGAGGCGGCCCGGCCCGGGGCCGGCTCCACCTGGTCGACAGCTCGCTCGACTGGGGTCAGGACCTGCCCGGCCTCAAGGCCTGGCTGGACGCCAACAGGCGCCCTGGCGAGGACGCGTACCTCGCGTACTTCGGCACAGGCGAGCCCCGCTACTACAGGATGCCGACGAAACGCCTGGCCTACATCAACGGCTTCCACGAGGACGAGCCGTACATCCCGCTCGGCCCGGGGCTCTACTGCGTGGGCGCGACCATGCTTGAGCAGGTCTACAGCCCGACCCGCGGTCCGTGGACGCTCGATCTCGAGAAGGAGTACCAGTTCCTGCGAACCTTCGAGCCGATGTTTCGGACCTACGCCGAGGACCCGGCCGCGAGGGCGCGGCTCGAGCGCGACCTCCCGGCCGAGAAATGGACCGCCAGCCGCGACCGCTTCCTGCACCTGCGCTTCGCCAGGCTCTGCTACTACCTGAGGGTGCGAAGGCCCGACGCGGTCATCGGATACTCGATCTTCGTCTACCGCCTGAGCGCGGAGGAGGTCAGGGCTGCGACCGCAGGCACGCTGGCGGAATGGAGCGCGCTGATCGTGCGAGGCGGGGCCGGCGGCGCCGGAGGCTGATCCTTCCTCGCGGGCTTCTCCGGCTTCGGGTCGATGGAGACGATGCGGCTCAGCCGGTCCAGCCGGCCCCCGAAGCGCTTCTCGGCGATCTTCTGCAGGTGGAAGCCCGGGGGCATGAGGTCTTCGGGGTCGACGCCCATGTCGCCGTTCACCGACGTCGGGCGGATCGCCTGCGTCACGATCACCTCCTTGAACGTGCCCTGGCCCATGTGGTAGCGGATGTCCTCGCCCTTGAGAGCGGCGATGTTGTTGAGGATGCACTCGATGTGCCACAGGATGAACGGAATCGGCGACTTGTTCGAGATGACGAGCACCGGGCCGGGTCGCGCGGTGATGACCGACCGCTCCCAGTCGAGCTCCTGCATCCCCAGGTTCCCGTTCGTGTAGAACTTGATGTTGATCGCGGACATGCCGGACGTCGCGAGCCAGATCCCGAGCGCCGCCCAGGCGACCCTGAGGGCGGGAAGCCGCAGCGACGCGAGCCCCCTCACGAGCGCGGCGGCGAGCACCGCGAAGGTCAGGCACATCGGCAAGGCGAAGCGCGAAGCCATGAGGTCGTTGAACTTCGCCCACCAGTAGAAGAGGAGCACGATGAAGTGCCCGGCGACGCCCGCCCCGAAGGCGATCCCGACGAGGACGGCCGCGGGGACCTCGGGGCGCGGGCTGCGGCGGCCCCACGTCCAGGCGCCGTACAGGAGCCAGCAGAGGCCGGCCACGCCGGCGAAGGAGAGGATCCACGAGTTCGCAAGGCCCGGCCCCGTGTTGAAGAGAAACGCGAGGTCGCCCCGCAGGTTGTCGGCGACGTTCTCGATGCCGAACGGGGAGGTCTGGCCCTCCTTGAGCTGCCAGAAGACCGGCTCCGCCTCGAGCACCCGGTGGTGCCAGATCCACGGCACGAGGAGGAGAGGCGCAATGACGGCCGGCCACGGAAGGATCACCCTGTCGGCCCGGAGCCATCCGAGCGCCACGATGACCGCCACCGGCAGGATGAAGATGACCGACTCGTAACGGCTCTCGGCGAGCAGCACCGCCCCGAGGACAAGGAGCGAGAGCCTGTCGTCCGACGGCGCCCGAAGGAAGAGAACGGCGAGGCACGCGACCATCGCGAGCATGGCCAGGTTGTGGAGGTCCATGGCCGCCCCGGTCGCGTTCTGCCCGAAGAGCGGCATCGTCGCCATGAGCGCCACCGCCAGGAGCGCCGGACCCCTGCCGGCGACCTCCCGCGCGAACCAGTAGAGGAGCGCGAGGAGCGCGGCGGCGCACGCCACGTTCAGCGCGAACATGTTGGCGATCCGGTATCCCGTGAAGTCGTGCAGCAGCGACACGAGGAACGGGAAGAAGTACGGGCGTTTGTCCAGGTACGTGTCGATCGACAGCCAGGTCCCCCCGAGGTCGTAGGCCCGCAGGATCGTGCTCACCTGCTTGGTCACGTGCATCTCGTAGGCCGTCCCCTGGATCACGAACTCGTCATAGAGGATCTTGTGCCGGAAGGAGTCGGACCAGACGGCGAAGAGCGTGCCCGCGGCGATCGCCGCCCCCGCGACCCCGGGCCTCGTGACCCATCCCCGCCACACCTCGTCTCTCGCGCGCGCGAGGCGAAGCGCGTAGAAGCAGAACAGGGAGAAAACGCCGAGGATGTAGTAGTAGCCCCACGCGATGATGAGGTGCCCCGCGGTGATGGACGTGACCGCGAGGTACCCGAGCACGAGGGCCAGCGACCCGCAGAGCGCGAAGAGGATCCCCCTTCGCGCCGCGGCCTTGCTCCGGAAAAGTTCCACCAGCCGCATCACGGCAGACGCTTCAGGAAGTTCTCGAGGTAGGCCGCCCTCGCCTTCTCCACCTCGGCCCTGTCCTTCGGGACCACATGGTCGGGCTCGGGCTTGGAAAGCACCTTCTGGCCGTCCCGGATCTCGACCAGCCGGCTGATCCTCGTCTGGGTCAGGGTCAGCAGGCGCTCGGAGCGCACGGGCTCGAGGATGTAGTTCGGGCCGAGGTCGTCGCCCTCGCGGATCGTCATCTTGCCCGTGTCCGCGTCGATCAGGTAGCGCTGGAACACGAAGATGCTTGAATACGTGTGGGTTCGCATGAAGAACGCCAGGTCCTCCTTGCGCTTGATCGCCTCATCGACGGTCGTCGCCGACACCTGGTGGGCGACCCAAAGGATGGAGTCGTTGTCGATCACGAGGTAGTCCTTCCGCGGCTGGTCGGCGATGAACTGGCGCCTCCACGCCGTCTCAAGGCCCGCCAGGTACTCCTGGTTGTAGGCGTGGGAGGCCATCGACGGGACCCCCTGCGCCAGGATGCCGAGGACGACGATCCCAAAGAGCGTCCTTATCACGGCGGGCTTCGGGAACTGCGGCAGGACCGCGAGGATCGCCAGCACCATCCACAGGTGCGTCGGCAGGCTCAGGCGCCTTATGATGGCGTCGTCGAACTGGCCCCAGAAGTAGCACATCATGAGGCCCAGCTGGACCGCAAACCCGGCCGCGAAGAACACGTTGGCCACGGAGACCGGCGTCTCCCTCGAGAGCGACCTCAGCTTCTTCGAGGCGAGCAGGATGAAGAAGATGAGCGCGATGCAGCCGAGCGCGGAGAGGACGTAGGAGTTGGGCTGGTCCGTCGGCTTCCCGAAGAAGAAGCGCAGGGCGTGCACGGCGTTCTTCGGGACGTTCTCGACCGAGAAAGGCTTCGTGAACTCCGGCTTGCTCTGCAGCTGCCACGCCGAGTTCGTGATGCTGAAGATCCGCGTGTGGAGGGCGCAGTGGATCATGAGGGGCGGTATGGCCATGACCGGCCAGGGAAGGTTCGCCCTTCCTTCCCGCCACCAGACCCAGAGCGCGATCCCGGCGACCGGGATCAGGAAGATGGCCGACTCGTAGCGGACCTGCGTCAGCAGCATCGCGGAGAGGCAGAACGCGGCGAACGAGGCGTCGTCGCGCCGCTCAATGTAACGGGCCCCGAGGAGCATCGTCGCCAGGATCATGACGAGGTTCAGGAGCTCGAACCCGCCGCCCGTGGAGTTCTGCGCGAGGAGGGGAAGGCCCGCGAAGAGCGCGACGCCGAGCCAGCCCGCCTGCCGTCCGGCCAGCTTCCTGCCTGCGGCATTGACGAGGCCCAGGAAGACGAACGTGAGGATGCCGTTGAGGACGAAGACATTCTCGACGCGGTAGCCGGTGAGGTCGTGCAGGATCGACACGAGAAACGGGAAGAAAAGCTGCCGCTTGTCCAGGTTGCCCCCCAGGATGACGAAGGCGCCCTGGATGTCGCCCCCCCGCATGGGCGTGATGACGTTCCTGTCGAAGTGCATGCTCATGGACGTGCCGGCCAGCATCACCTCGTCCATCACGATCTTGAACCCGAAGGACTCGTGCACGATGAGCACCATGCCGCCGACAAGGACCACAGCGAGGGTCGCCCAGTCGAACCCGCGAAGCCCCGAGACCCGGACGCGGGCAAAGTCGTCCCGGTAGGTGCACCCGAGCGCCCGGACGAACAGCACGAATGCGGCGAGGACGCACCAGTAGCCGGTGTCGGTGACGAGGGTGAGGGCAAACCGGTCGGGGACCAGGATGAACCCCGTCGCGGCGCACAGCACCGATATGGCCGCGAAGACCCACACCCTCCGGTCCGAGAGGACCGGCGCAAGGGATGAACCGCTCATGACGTTAGATTCGTGACCCAAAAAAGCCGCCCACGGTTAAGCAGGCGGCTTTGAACTTGGGGAAATATTCCCGAATGTCGATATTACGGGGAATACGTGATGGTGCGCACGCCGGCGATGCTGCCGATCGTGATCGTCGTGCCCTGCGAGAAGCCCGCGGGATACGCTTCGTTCGCGACGGAGTTGAGCGCCTTGACGTAGGAGGTCGGCCCGATCAGGTCCGAGAGAGCCACCGAGGAGACACCGTTTTCGAGGTAGTACTGGTCAGCACCGGCCGAGAGTTGGCGGGCGTTGTTCAATACGGCCTTGTCCTGGGAGTTGGTACGGACCTTTTGGAAGGCCGGGATCGCCATGGCGGCCAGGAGGCCGATGATGACGACAACGATCATGATTTCGACAAGGGTGAAGCCCTTGTTGGATTTTTGCACAGTATTCATTTTCAATCCTTACTATTTATGTCTTTAATTATTAACCCGGCTGATTACGGGGAATAGGTGATGGTGCGCACGCCGGCGATGCTGCCGATCGTGATCGTCGTGCCCTGCGAGAAGCCCGCGGGATACGCTTCGTTCGCGACGGAGTTGAGCGCCTTGACGTAGGAGGTCGGCCCGATCAGGTCCGAGAGAGCCACCGAGGAGACACCGTTTTCGAGGTAGTACTGGTCAGCACCGGCCGAGAGTTGGCGGGCGTTGTTCAATACGGCCTTGTCCTGGGAGTTGGTACGGACCTTTTGGAAGGCCGGGATCGCCATGGCGGCCAGGAGGCCGATGATGACGACGACGATCATGATTTCGACAAGGGTGAAGCCCTTGGTGGAGCGGGATGCATTCATGTGACTTATGTTTTTGTATTTGTTGGATGATGTAACGTTCTGATCTGACTAACAGACCGGAAGAGACGTACCGGGATTGGGGAAGGTTTCAATTATTTTGAATTTTTCCGAAAAATCCTCGCCGGTTCGCTTTTCGGAGAGTGGTTTTGTTATCCAGTTATCAATAAATAATTTGTGTATTTTTTTGACTTCCAGGGCCGTCGCTCAAGACGGGTCGGCATACGTAATATTACCAACTTTTTAAGAGTTCCCCGACCTGGCCGGGCCCCCCCTCGCTAATACCACGCGCGGTCACCTTTCTTATAGGGGATGTCGCCGTGGTACGCCCCGGGCACCTCGATGTAGCGCACGGCGCGAGTGCAGCCGATCTCGGAAGAAAAATACCCGAGGAGCGCCAGTTCCTTCATCATCCCGAAATAGTGCGGCGGCGCGTCCCTGGGCTTCTTCTCCGCGTGGGCCTTCTGCTCCGAATCGAGCGCGTTCGCAAGGGCGGCGCGCTGGGCGGGCGTGCTTTCCATGAAGGACGATCCGTGCCGTGCCCTGCTGGCCTCGTTGATCCTGACAAGGCCGTCGCTGAACGCGGCGTGCTCCTTCGGCTCGTAGCAATCGGTCACCATCATCGTCATGAAGGCGCCGATGCCGACGGCCTTCGCCCCCGGGATATCCGTCGCCGGAATGATGGTCTCGCCGATCTCGTCGAGGAGCGCCCGGTCGAGGTCGGTGAACGCGGCCGCCGTTCCCTTGGCGGTAACCGTCTGCCCGCTTAGAATGGCCCTGGAGCCGGCCATCGCGCCGCCCATCAGGAGCGCGATCCGCCGCACGGCTTCTCGCCTGTTCATGGTGAGGGGAGTATTGGCCGAGCCGGAATCGGCGCCGGGGTGGGGGTTGCTCATACGTCGCCGCTTTTCAGCGCCTGCGCGGCGAAGCCGGCCGCCCTGGCGGTGATCGCCATGTAGGTCAGCGAGGGGTTGACGCACGAGGTCGAGGCCATGCACGCCCCGTCGGTCACGAACACGTTCGGGGCGTCCCAGACCTGGTTGTGGCCGTTGAGAACGGACGTCCTGGGATCCAGGCCCATCCGCGCGGTTCCCATCTCGTGGATCGCCTGCCCAAGCGTGTAGCCGCTGTCCAGCGTCTTCACGTTTTTCACGCCCGCGGCCTCGAGCATCTCCGCGGCGTCGTTCGCCATGTCCTTGCGCATCCTCCGCTCGTTCGGCCCGATGTCCCCGTCGAAGGCGAGCACCGGCAGGCCCCATTTGTCCCTGATGTTTGCGTCTAGGGTGACCTTGTTGTCATGGTTGGGAAGCACCTCGCCGAACGCGGTCATCCCGATGACCCAGGGTCCCGGCTCGCACAGCGCGCCCTTGAGCGGCGCGCCCACGCCGAGCTCCGCGACGTCCCGCTGCCAGCCCGTGCGGTTCGCAATCCCCTGATAGCCAAATCCGCGGCTATAGTCTCGCTTGTCCCCGAAGAGATTCCTGAAGCGAGGGATGTAGAAGCCGTTTGCCCGCCTCCCGTAGACGTAGCGGTCCTCAAGACCCTCGATCTCGCCCCACGCCCCCGCGCGGAAATGGTGGTCCATGACGTTTCGGCCGAGCTCTCCGCTGCTGCTGCCGAGCCCTTCGGGCCAGACCTCCTTGGCCGAGTTCATCAACACCCAGGTCGAGTTGAAGGTTGAGGCGCACAGGAAGACCACCTTTGCCGGGAACTCATAGGTGAGGCGCGTCTCGGCGTCGAGGACCTCGACGCCCGTGGCCCTCTTGCGGTCCCTGTCGTAGAGAACCCTCGTGACAATCGAGAAGGGGCGAAGGGTGAGGTTACCCGTCCTCACCGCCGCGGGCAGCGTGGAGGACTGCGTGCTGAAATACGCGCCGAACGGGCAACCCAGGTCGCACTTGTTGCGGTACTGGCAGTTGTTGCGCCCGCTGTGGGGAACGGTGAGGTTCGCGACCCGCCCGATGATCATGCGCCTCGAGTCCGAATAGTGCGCCTTGATTCTCGAAGCGACCAGCCTCTCGGCTACATTCAGCTCCATCGGGGGCAGGAATTTCCCGTCGGGAAGCTGCGCGAGGCCCTCGATCGAGCCGCTAATGCCGGCGAACGATTCGACGTGGTCGTACCAGGGCGCCAGGTCCCCGTAGCGCAGGGGCCAGTCGGTGCCGACGCCCTCCCTGGCGTTGGCCTCGAAGTCAAACGGGTTCCACCGGTAGCTCTGCCTTCCCCACATCAGGGAGCGGCCCCCGACGTGGTATCCGCGGAACCAGCTGAAGGGCCTCTTCTCGACGTAGGGCGACTCCCTGTCCTTGACCCAGTAGCCGGCGTTGGCCTCGCCCATGAACGCGTCCCGTGTCAGGACGGCGCGCTCCTCCCGGATCTGGTTCGTTATCCGGTTGCGGTGCGGAAGCTCCCATGGGGCCTTGAGCGCGTTCACGTAGCCCGTGATGTGCTCGATGTTTTCCCCGCGCTCGAGGAGCAGCACCTTGAGGCCCTTCTCGGTGAGCTCCTTCGCGGCCCATCCTCCGCTGATCCCGGAGCCCACCACAATTGCGTCGAAAGTCTGCTCGGCCATTTGCGCGTGTCTGGGTTCTTCCTCCGGTTGGGGGGCCAAGGGTATCGGGTCAGGCGCAAGGGGGATCAAGCCATTCCTTTCGGAAGCGGCCGTGCAAATCGGCTTCCTAAGGGGCCGGAGGGGTGTTGTGCTCCCCCAACACCCGATGAACTCCACGGCCTTCAGGATCCTCTGCGCCAGCGTACTTTTTTCCACTCTCGCCTCGGCGAAGGCCGAGGGCGACCTCGGCATCTTCACGGACCAGGGCGACGTCGGCACCGTCAGCAAGCCCGGCACCGGCGCCTTCGACCCGGCCCAAGGCGCATACTCGGTTGGAGCCAGCGGAGCGAACATGTGGTTCAAGGAGGACGCGATGCACTTCGTCTGGAAGAAGGTTTCCGGCGACATCTCGATTGCCGCCGACATCCAGTTCGTGGGCGAGAGCACCCAGCCGCACCGCAAGGCCTGCCTGGTCATCCGCCAGAACCTCGAACCCGGTTCGGCCTACGTCGACGTCGCGCGCCACGGCGACGGGCTCACGTCGCTCCAGTTCAGGGAGGCGCCGGGGGGCGTGACGAAGGAGATCCAGAGCAACGTGGCCGCGCCGAGGCGCGTGCGCCTGGACAAGATAGGCGACACGGTCTACCTGTCGGTCTCGCGTGCCGGCGAGGAACCGAGCCCCTCTGGGGCCTCCTTCAAGCTGCGCTTCTCCGACCCGTTCTATGTCGGCCTCGCCGTGTCCGCGCACGACGACAAGGCCTTCGAGACCGCGGTGTTCTCCGGGGTGGAGCTCGGCGCCGCGTCACCCGCGGCCGCGGTCGCGCAGCCCGGGCTCAAGGTCATCACGCTTCCCAGCGGCGACCAGCGCGTGGCGGACCGCTGAGTGCCGCGACGATTGCAATTCTTTCGGGGCCGGGAATCGGCGGCGACGCCGCCGGGCCGCGCCCCGTTTCTTTTTGCGCGGAGCGTCGCCCGGGCATTGAATCCTGAAAGATGATATCGCTACAAGAGGGAAGAGGGTCCGGCGCCAAGAGGCCCGTGGCGAGGGTCCTTTGCCTGCGCCTGGTGATCGCGGGCACCCAGCCCAGGGTCTGGCGCAGGCTTCTCGTGCGCGAGACGATGTGGCTCTCGCGCCTCCACGATTCGATCCAGATCGCGTTCGACTGGTTTGACTACCAGACGCATACTTTTGCGCTGGACGATCTCAAGTTTGGGAATCCGGTGAAGCGCGACGACCTGATCGTCGAGGACGACAGGGACGTGACGCTTGCGGACCTCAACCTGGCCCACCGCGACCGGATGACCTATGACTACCAGATTGGCGAGGGTTGGCGTGTCGACATCCGCGTCGAAAAGGCCGCGGCCCCGGGCAAGGGCGTCCGGTACCCGATTTGCGTCGCAGGCGAGCGCGCCGGCCCGCCCGAGGACTGTGGCGGCATCGAGGCCTTCCACGACATGCTCGCCTGCCTCAAGGAGCCGGAATCAGATCTTGGAAAGGAATGGCTGGGATGGCTCGGCCCCGAGTATGACCCCGGCGCCTGCGACCTCGACAAGGTGAACCAGTCGCTGCGGAAGCTTGGCAAGTAGAGGGCCGTCATCCGGAGGCGGCCGCCGCCAGCTTCTCCCGCAGGTGCGTGACGCGCAGCTTCGATTCGCTGTTTCGGACTGCCATCGCGTAGGCCGCGGGCTCGCCCACGATGAACACCTTCTTGCGGCCGCGCGTGATGGCCGTGTAAAGCAGGTTCCTCTGCAGCATCATGAAATGTGCCTTTAGAAGCGGCACGATCACGACCGGGTACTCGCTTCCCTGCGACTTGTGGATGCTGATTGCGTAGGCGAGCGCCAGATCGCCCATCTCACCGCGCGTGAACGAGTGGATCTCGCCGTCAAAGTCCGCCTTGATTGCGCCCGCCTCCTGATCCACGGCGACGACCGATCCGATGTCCCCGTTGAACAGGTTCTTGTCGTAGTTGTTGCGCAGCTGGATCACCTTGTCGCCCGACCGGAATTCCCCGGCAAGCGTCCGCAGCCCGTGACCCCGGCCGTTGAGGGCCGCCTGCAGCTGCAGGTTGAGGTTGGCGACTCCCGCGACGCCCTTGTGCATCGGGGCCATCACCTGGACGTCCGCGATCGGATCGCACCTGCGGTAGGCCTTCGGGATGAACTCCGTGCAGAGCCTTATCACCTTGTTCACGCAGTCCTCCGCCGAGTCGGCCGTGAGAAAGGTCAGGTCGCCGGAAGGCTCGACGGCCTCGATCGTGTGGGCGACGAGAGGAAGCGCGGTCTCGCCCGAGTTGACCGCATGCGCGGTCGTCACGATCCCGCTCTGGCCCTTCTGGCGGAATATGACCGAGAGACGGGTGACCGGTGCCCGCGACGCGGTGATGATGTCCTGGAGCACGTTTCCCGGCCCGACGCTCGGGAGCTGGTCGGTGTCGCCCACCAGCAGAAGGTGCGCGCGGGCCGGAACGGCCTGGAGGAGCGCCGAAGCGAGCCGGGTGTCGAGCATCGAGACCTCGTCGACGATCAGGAAGTCGGTGGCGAGGGGATGGGACTCGTTTGACGTGAAACCCGCCGCGGGGTCGTACTTGAGGAGCCGGTGTATCGTCGACGCAAAGCCCCCCGTTGTTTCGGCCAGCCGCTGGGCAGCCCTGCCCGTGGGCGCCGCGAGGTGGACGCGCACGCCCTTTGCCTTGAGAATGTTGACCAGCGAGCGGAGCGTCGACGTCTTGCCCGTGCCCGGACCGCCGGTCAGGACCGACACCTTGTTGCCGAGAGCGTTTCGGACCGCGTGCCGCTGCAGCTCGTGGAACTGGAAGCCCGCCTTGCCCTCGGCCCACTCGAGGGCGGCCTCGATCTTGATGGGGGGCAGGCCGCTCGCGACGCGCATGAGCCTGGAGAGCACCTCCGCGATCTTTCCCTCGGCGCGGTCGAGAACGGGCAGCTGGAGCAGGCCCGACCCCGGCAGCGGCGCCTCGACCCCGGCCGGGAAGTGCCTGGCGAGCTGCCTGGAGGCCACGAGCGCCTCGATGCGGGCCGTGACCAGGCTGGCGGACGTGTCCAGCATCTCCGCGGAGAGGTCGCGCAGCGCCTCCTCCCCGTAGGCGGTGTGGCCCTCCTCCTGGAGGGTCTCCAAGGCGAAGAGCAGCCCCGCATCGAGCCTCGGCGGCGCGTCGTTGGCGAAACCCAGGTTGATGGCGATCTTGTCCGCGGTCTTGAAGCCGATCCCCTCGATCTCGCGGGCCACGCGGTAGGGCTCGGTCATCAGGACCGCCTTTGCCTGCGACCCGTACTGCTTGACCAACTTGACACACTGGCTGGGGCTCACGCCGTAGGTCTGCAGGAAGATATAGAGCTCGCGCTCGGTGCGCTTGCCGTCCCACGCCTGCTTGATTGCGGCCGCCCTCTTGCGCCCGATCCCGTCCACGTCCCTCAGGCGCCCCGACTCCTCGCTCAGGATGCGAAACGTGTCCGTGCCGAAGGCGTCGGCGATCTTGTTCGCATAAACGCGGCCGATGCCGGGGACGAGCCCGCTGCCGAGGTACTTGCGGATGCCATACACGCTCGCCGGCAGCTCGCTCTTGAAGGACGAGATCTTGAACTGCGCCCCGTGCTGCGAATGGGTGGTCCACTCGCCCGTGAGGTGGAGGGTCTCGCCGCACTCGACTCCCGGCAGCGCGCCCACGATCGTGACCGGCTCGGGCTTCACCGCCCCCTCAGCACCGTCGGGCCGGAACTCGGCGATGGTGTAGTGGTTCTCCTCGTTCAGGAAAATGATGCGCTCGACGACTCCGGTGAGCGCGGGGGGTTCGGGTGATTCGGGCACGGGAATCGGTGTGACCCCCGAGCGATGGTCTATAACCCCCCGAAAATCAATGGCGCATGTTCTCCGGCGTTGATCCGCGCGCCGATACGGTCAATTCTGGCGCCATGGTCCGCTTCGCGTGCGCCGCCGCCGCGCTCCTGCTACTGGCCGCCCTTCCCGGGCGGGCGGCCCAGGCGGCCGTGCCCGACGAGCCGGCCATCAGGCAGCTAAACGACGACTATGTTCGGGCCTTCCTGGCGTGCGACGTGGCGCGGTTCCGCGCCATCCTGGCCGACGACTTCATCGGGGTCCTTGCGGACGGGCGCGTGATCGACAAGGCCGAATTCCTTCGGCAGGCGAGGGAGCGCCCCGATGCGCAGGACCTCAGGCTCCACGACGTGGTGATCCGGCAGTACGGGGAGACCGCGCTCGTGGGCGCCTCCGTGACGTACCGGAGGGCGGACGGGACGGGCGTGCAGACCCGGTATTGCTGCCTCCTCGTGCGCCGCGACGGCCGCTGGGCCATCGTCTGGGTCCAATGGACGCGGGTCGCCGCGCATTAAATTGGACTGGCGCGCGCGGGGCCGAAGGGAGAGATTCTTGGCGATGCCAGCGAGCCAAGAGCCAACGGACGCCCGCGCGGTTGCGCGGACGGAGGGCGACGTGCTCGAGGTCACCCTTGAGGGCGCGTGGAGGCTGGGGGAGGCGACCCCTAGGTGGAGCTCGGTCGTCGGGACGGCCGCTCCAAAGGGCGTGCGCCTGCGCGCCGAAGGGGTGTCCCACTGGGACACGTCCCTTGTCGTGTTCGTGGGAGAGGCCTCGAAGTGGTGCGCCGACGCCGGGATCGGCTGCGACGTGGCCCCGCTCCCTGATAGGATGCGCCTCCTCGGCGGGCAATTCGCGAAGTCCCTGGTCACGGGGGACCGCAACGACCATTCGCGGAGCCTGTTTGTAGAGGTCGGGCTCGCGACCCGCGGGGCGATGGCCCAGGCGCGCGAGTTTCTGGGGTTCATCGGCGAGTGCTGGCTTGCCGCAAAGAAGCTTGTCAGCGGTCAGGCGGGGTTCCGCTGGCATGACTGCATCTCCGAGATGCAGAAGTGCGGCGCGATGGCGCTGCCGATCGTCAGCCTGATCAGCTTTCTTGTGGGGATCACCCTTGCGTATTCCGGGGCCATCGTGCTCAGGCGCTTCGGGGGCGATATTTGGGTCGCGGACCTGATCGGCGTTGCGATGACCCGCGAGATGGGCGCCATGATGGCGGGGATCGTGCTCGCCGGGCGCACCGGTGCCGCCTACGCGGCCGAGATCGGCAGCATGAAGTCCAACGAGGAAATCGACGCGCTCACGGTCCTCGGGATATCGCCGGTCAGGTTCCTCGTCCTGCCGAAGGTGCTTGCGGTCGGACTCATGATGCCCCTCCTCGCACTCTACGCCAACTGCCTCGGCATCCTCGGCGGCATGATGGTGGCGTATGTGGACCTGGGAATCCCTCCCGCGGCCTACTGGATCGAGATGCTCACCATCGTGGACCTGCCGGATGTCACGGTGGGCGTGATCAAGTCGATCGTGTATGGCCTGATCGTGGGGCTTTCCGGATGCCTTCGCGGGCTCCAGTCCGAGAACAACGCCGCCGGCGTAGGCCAGTCGGCGACCTCGGCGGTCGTGACGGGAATCCTGTACATCATCGTGGCGGACGCGATATTCGCGATCCTGTTCCAGGCAATCGGACTATGACCGCGGACAAACAGCCCGCAATCAACGTGACCGGGCTCGCCTGCTCCTACCAGGATTTCAAGGTCCTGGAGGGCGTCTCCTTCAGCGTCGAACCGGCCGAGATCTTCTTCATCGTCGGGGGCACAGGGGTCGGCAAGACGACGCTCCTTCGCAATCTGGTGGGCCTTGCAACGCCGGTGCACGGGGACGTCCAGTTCAATGGGCGCAGTTTCACGGGCGCTGACGTGGCCGAGCGCCGCGAGATGCTGAAGACCTTCGGGCTGTCCTTCCAGGGCGGGGCGCTCTGGAGCTCTCTCACCCTGAGCGAGAACATTTCTCTGCCACTGGAGGAATACACGAGGCTGCCCCGCGACGAGATCGCGCGCATCGCAGCCTTCCGGCTGTCGCAGGTGGGCCTCAAGGGATTCGAGGACTACTATCCCTCGGAAATCAGCGGGGGCATGAAGAAGCGGGCGGGGCTTGCCCGCGCGCTCGCGCTCGACCCGACCATCGTATTCTTTGACGAGCCCTCCGCGGGCCTCGATCCGGTCACCGCCCGCAATCTCGACCGCCTCATACTCGACATCAGGGACACCTTCGGAACGACGATCGTCATCGTCTCCCACGACGTGGACTCGATCATGGGGATCGCCGACCGCCTGATCATGCTGGACCGCGACACCCGGGGGATCATTGCCGAGGGCCCCCCCCGAGAGCTGGCCGCCGGCCCGTCGGACCCCAAGGTCCTAGAATTTTTGACACGGCGGTCCGTCCGGTCAGGATAGGACCGCAGCCCACCCCCCTGCCGCAAAAGATGAAAACCAAGATCAGCCCCGCAGTCGTAGGAGCATTCGTCCTGGGGGCTTTTGCGATAGGGATCATAACGCTCCTCGCGCTCGGCAGCCTGAGCCTCTTTTCGAAGCCGGAGCGCTTCATGGTCTTCTTTGACGAGGGGATCAGCGGCCTGGACCAGGGTTCTCCGGTCAAGCTTCGCGGAGTGCGGGTGGGGCATGTCAGCGACATCTCCATCCGGTACGACAGGAGCACCGGGAAGTCCCTCGCCGTGGTCCTGTGCGAGCTGAACCAGGGGTCGATCTCCGACGAACACGGCGCCAACTTTGACGTCTCCGACCGGGGCGCGCTACAGGCTCTCGTCGACAAGGGTCTGAGGGCCCAGCTGGAGATCAGCGGCCTTGCGACGGGGCTCCTCTTTGTGGAGCTCGACTTCACGGACCCGCACAAGCACCCCGACACAATGAACACGACCGACGTCAAGTACGTGGTGATCCCTTCGATGCCGTCGGAGATCTCGGAGTTCCGGGCGAGCGCCGCGGCGCTCATGGCCAATGCGACGACGCTTCTGGCCAGGATGCAGGAGATCGACTTCAAGGGCCTCTCAACGGAGCTCAAGGGGCTCGTCGCCGAGACGAGGCTCAGGCTCGACGGCGTCGACTTCAGGGGTCTGGCGAGCCAGTGGAAGAAGACCGGGGAGTCGGTCGACGCCCTGGCCCGCTCGCCCGACATGCTGCGCTCGCTGGAGAACCTGAACAAGACCCTCGAGATCCTGCGTACCTCGGTCGGGCGCCTGGACAGCCAGGTCGACTCGAACGGGAAGGAGCTGCAGGCGACCCTGATCCAGGCGCGGACGGCCCTGGAATCCTTCAACGCGGCGGCCCAGTCGGCCAGGAGCTTCATCAATGCCCAGCAGAGCTTCGGCGGGGACGCGTCCCGCGCCTTGGACAGGGTGGCCGACGCCGCGGAATCGGTCCAGCGGCTCGCCGATTTCCTCGAGCGAAACCCGAATGCCATCGTCTCGGGGCGCAAGCTGCCCAACAATAACTAAGCCCGCCATGACAACCCGCACTAAGTCCGGACTCGGACCCCTGACGCCGATCGTTCTGAGCGGCCTGCTTTGCGCGTTTGCCGCCTGCAATGTCGTGCAACCCGCCCAGGAGGATCCCACGCGGTACTTCGTCCTGTCGGATCCCTCCCTCCATCCAAGCCAGGCGCCGGCGCCCTCGAATGGAGCCCGGATCGGACTGAAAACGGTCAGGCTTGAGAATTACCTGAGGAAGAGGGAGATGGTCGTCCGGATGGGCGACAACGAGATCCAGTTCAGGGACTACAGGCTCTGGGCCGAGCCTCTCGACGCGGCCATTGCCCGGGTGCTCAGAACCCGTTTCATGGCGTCGCCCGACGTGGCGCAGGTCTATGCCGAGCCGTTCCCGCCGGGCCAGGACCGCGACTTTGACGTGTCGATAGAGGTCCGCCGATGCGAGGGCTCGGCGAACGCGGCGGGCAGGTTCACGGCGAGCCTTTCCGCGGCGATCGAGATCTCGACGACGGGCGCGAATCCGCGCGTCGTCGCGCACAAGGTCTTCGTCGCACCCGACGCGGCATGGGACGGCAGGGACTTCGACCGGCTCGCCAGCCTCCTGACGGCGGACGTGTCCGCGCTTGGCCAGGAGGTCCTCGCCGACCTTCCCGCAAGGAACTGACCCTACCTGAGCGCGGCCGCGATCCGGTCGAGCGCCTGCTCCACGTTTTCGCGGCTGTTGAAGGCGCTGATCCTGACGTGACCCTCGCCGCACTTCCCAAAGCCGGCGCCCGGCGTGCAGACGACCTGCGCCTTCTGGAGCAGCAGGTCGAAGAATTCCCACGAGTCGCGGCCGACGTTCACCCAGATGTACGGCGCATTCTCGCCCCCGGAGCACGCGAAGCCGAGGCGGGCCATCGCCCCCCGGATCAGCCGGGCGTTCCCGAGGTAGAAGTCCGTGAGTGTGCGCGCCTGGCTGAGGCCCGCGTCGGTGTAGACCGCGGCCGCGGCCCTCTGGACGGGGTAGGACACGCCGTTGAACTTGGTCGTGTGCCTGCGGTTCCATAGGGCGTGGAGCGCGTGGGGCCGTCCCGCCGCGTCCGACGCCATGAGCGTCTTCGGCACCACCGTGTACGCGCAGCGCATGCCGGTGAATCCGGCGGTCTTGGAGAAGCTGCGGAATTCGATCGCAACGTCGCGGGCGCCCTCGATCTCATAGATCGAGTGCGGAATCTGCGGGTCTCGGATGTAGGCCTCGTAGGCCGAGTCAAACAGGATGACGGCCCGGTTCCTCTTCGCGTAGTCCACCCAGGCTGCGAGCTGGGCCTTTGTCGCGACCGCGCCCGTCGGGTTGTTCGGGAAGCAGAGGTAGACCAGGTCGGCCGGGGCGTCGGGGACGGGAGGGACGTAGCCGTTGGACGGCGTCGAATCGAGGTAGAGTATCCCCTCGTAGCGGCCGTCGACGTTCGGGCCGGTGCGCCCCGCCATGACGTTGGTATCAACGTAGACCGGATACACGGGATCGGGAATGGCGAGGCGCGCATCGGTCGCGAAGATCTCCTGGATGTTGCCGCAGTCGCACTTCGCCCCGTCGGAAACGAAGATCTCGTCGGGCTCGATGCGGCAGCCGCGCGCCGCGTAATCATGCTCGGCGACGGCCTCCCGAAGGAACGCATAACCCTGCTCCGGCCCGTATCCCCTGAAGGTGGCCCTCTTGGACATCTCATCGGTCGCCGCATGGAGAGCCTCGATGCATGCCGGGGGAAGGGGCTCGGTGACATCCCCTATGCCGAGGCGGATCACCGGCCTGCCGGGATGGGCCTCCGTGAAGGCGCTGACGCGACGCGCGATGTCGGCGAACAGGTACGAGGCCTTGAGCTTCGTGTAGTTCTCGTTTATTCGGATCATTGCTTAGGGACGTAAATAGAGCGTGAAGAGGGTGGCTGCCGGCCGAAAACCTTGAACAAACCGGCCGGGGCCGCTTTGTTCAAGCCCTCGTTAACCCCATGGAGACTATTGCCTCGGTGCCCAACATGCGAGCCCTCGCCGCGCGGCTTAGGGCCGAAAGGGGCGGATTGTCGCTCGTGCCGACGATGGGGGCGCTCCACGCTGGGCATGAGGCGCTCATCGGGGCGGCGTTGGCGGCGGGCCGCCCGGTCGTCGTCTCGATCTTTGTGAACCCCATGTCGTTCGGCTCGAACGAGAACTTTGCGGGGTATCCCCGGTCGCTGCAGGACGACCTTGAGCTCTGCGCAAGGCTCGGGGTCGACGCCGTCTTCACGCCCGGCACGGAGGAGATCTACCCGCGCGGCTACTCGACCTTCGTAGCCGAGGAGGCCGTCAGCAAGCCCCTGTGCGGCGTTTCCCGACCCACGCATTTCCGCGGGGTCACCACGCTCGTCGCGAAGCTTCTCAACATCGTGGGGCCGACCCATGTCTTCCTCGGACAGAAGGATGCCCAGCATGTCGCGGTGCTGCGCAAGATGATTGCGGACCTCAATTACTGCGTCGACCTGGTTGTCGTGCCGACGGTTCGGGACATTGACGGCCTCGCGGTGGCCGTCCGCAACCGCGAGCTCACCTCGGCCCTCAGGCAGGAGGCGGCCGCGATTAACGTCGCGCTCGGGAGGGCCAAGGAGATGGTGGACTCAGGGGTCCGAAGCTCGGACAGGCTCGTTGCCGAGGTCACCCACATTCTCGGGACGCACTACCGGCTTCGCGTCATCTACGCCTCGATCGTCGACCCCGTGACAATGGAGGCGATGCGGGAGGTCGTTCCGGGGAAGACGCTCATTTGCATCGCCGCGTGGTTGGACGAGATCAGGCTCACCGACAACGCGCTGCTCTAGACCGCGCGTCGGAATGCCTGCTCCATTTCCCAGGATAGGCGTTGTTGGCTCGGGCGCCGTGGGCTCCTATTACGGGGCGCGCCTGGCGCTTGCGGGCTCCGATGTGCGCTTCCTGATGCGGGGCGATCTGGCAGCCGTGCGCGCGCGGGGCTCCATCCTGATCCGGGACCAGGCCGGCACGACCGAGGTTAGGCCCGTGGCGGCCTTCGGCGCCGCCGCCGAGATTGGGCCTGTCGACCTGGTCGTCGTAGCCCTCAAGACCACGTCGGAGGGAGTCAGGGGGCTCGTCGAGCCGCTCCTCGGGCCCGCGACGGCGATCCTCACGCTCCAGAACGGGCTCGGCGCCGACGAGTTCCTAGCGGGCCTCTTCGGCGCCCGCCGCGTCATCGGCGGCCTTGCCTTCGTGGCGGTCAACCGCGTCGGGCCCGGTGAGGTGAAGTGCTTTCATCCGGGCTCGGTCACGATCGGCGAGTTCGGCAGGCCGCCTGAGGACCGGACGCACGCCCTTGCGGGGCTCCTGAGGTTCGCTGGGGTGAGGACCCAGGTCGTTGAGAACCTGATCGAGGCCCGCTGGAGGAAGCTTGTCTGGAACATCCCTTTCAACGGGCTTTCGATAGCCGAAGGCGGCATAACGACCGACCGGATCTGCTCCGACCCGCGCCTTTCAGGAGAGGTCCGGGCGCTGATGGGCGAGGTCCAGCAGGCCGCGGCGGGACTCGGGTTCAGGATATCCGACGATTTTGTCGCGAAGCAGTATGACGCGACGGCCCCGATGGGCCCCTACCAGCCGTCGAGCCTCGTGGACTTCCTGGCCGGCCGCGAAGTCGAGGTCGAGGCGATCTGGGGTGAGCCGCTCCGGCGCGCGCGGTCGGCAGGCGTTCCGATGCCGCGGCTTGAAAGCCTCTATTCGCGACTCGTCGCGCTCAGCCCCAAAGCGCGCCAGGTGCCGGCCTCCTGAGAGGCCGCGTCCGCCCGTTCCGGGCGCGGCGCCGCCATCATCTCGCTTGCGATCATCGGCCCCACCGGGATCATCGTGCCCCATGCCGAAGCCCCTCTTCACGGCCCCGAAGGCCGCGATCTACGCCCAGGATGGTCTGCAGGATGGCCGTCCAGCGGCCCGGGGGGCCGCAAACCGATGATGCTCACTTCGAACCGCATCCCGGTCACGGGCAGGCGCGTTCAGCTCATGGCGACATGCCTGTGCGACGCGTTTCACGACGACGTTGCGGCGGCGGCGGTCGAAGTGCTCGAGCACCTCGGTTGCGAGGTCGCGTTCCCCGAGGGCCAGACCTGCTGCGGGCAGCCGGCGTTCAACGCCGGAGACTGGACGGCGTCGCGAAGGGTGGTGCGCCACGCCGTGCGGACCTTCTCCTCCCCGGATCCTGTGGTCGTGCCGTCCGGCTCATGCGCGGCGATGCTTTTCCACGGAGCCCTGCTTGAGTTCGAGAAGGAGGCTGATTTCGGCGAGGTTGAGGCGCTCGGCCGGCGCACCTGGGAGCTCGGCGATTTCATCGTGAACGGCCTCGGCGTGCGCTCATGGCCCGGCCGGTTCGACTCCGTCGTTGCGCTTCACCGATCGTGCCACACCCGCGAGACCGCGAGCAGCGACGCGGTGGCCCTCCTGCTCGGATCCATAGGGGGGCTTCACCTCGTCGAATTCGGCGAGGGCGAGCAGTGCTGCGGCTTTGGCGGGACCTTTTCCGTGGCGTTCCCCCATATTTCGACGGCCATGGGCGGCCTGAAGCTCGGGCATGTGCGGGCCGCGAAGCCCGACATACTCGTGTCGGGCGACATGGGCTGCCTCATGCACCTGGGCGGCATGGCCGCAAGGGAGGGCGCCCCGCTCCGGACGATGCACTTTGCCCAGGTGCTGCGCGAGGCGATGAGGAGGTCCGCGTGAAGACCCAGCCGATCGACCAGGCTGCGGCCCTTCTGGGAGCCGAGACCCGTGCCGCCGTCTATGAAGGGACGAAGGTGGGGCACGAGAAGCGCACCAGGCTCCTTTTCGATCATTATGCCGACCCGAACCGGCTTCGGGAGCTCGCCGGCGAGATCAAGCAGCACGTGGTCGAGAACCTCGACACCTACCTTCCGGCGGTCGAGGCGAGGCTCGTCGCCAACGGCGCAAGGGTCCACTGGGCGTCGACGGGAGAAGCGGCCTGCGAGGCCGTGTACTCGATCCTGAGGGCGCGCGGAGCCACGAAGCTCGTCAAGGCCAAGACGATGGTCAGCGAGGAGATCGAGCTCGAGGCCTACCTGCGCGAGCGAGGGATCGAGTCGCTGGAGACCGACCTCGGGGAATTCATCGTGCAGCTGGCCCACGACCACCCCTCGCACATCATCAAGCCGATCATCCACAAGAACCGCAGGCAGATCGCGGAGCTTTTCGAGAAGAACGGCCTGGGCGCGTACAACGACGAGCCCCAGGTGATCACGCAGCGGGCAAGGCGGTTCCTGCGCCACAAGTACCTCGAGGCGGATGCGGGCCTCACGGGTGCGAACTTCGTGGTGGCGGAGAGCGGAAGGCTCGTCGTGGTGACGAACGAGGGGAACTCGCGCTTCTGCCTGGCGGCGACCCGCTGCCACATCGCGCTGGTCGGGATCGAGAAGATCCTCCCGAGCGACCGGGACCTCGCGCTCTTTCTCAACCTCCTCGCCCGCTCGGGGACGGCGCAGCAGCTTTCCGTGTACAACGAGTTCATCCTCGGGCCGCGCGCGCCCGGGCAGCCCGACGGACCCGAGGAGATGCACGTGGTGTTCGTCGACAACGGGCGAACGGACGTCCTCGCGAGCCAATGCAGGGATATCCTGCGCTGCATCCGCTGCGGGGCGTGCCTCAATGTCTGCCCCGTCTACCGCCAGGCGGGAGGGCATGCCTACCGCAGCGTCTACCCGGGGCCCGTGGGGGCCGTGCTTTCGCCCCTGCTTCTGGGCAGGCGGTTCCCGGAAAAGGCCGATCTGCCGAAGGCCTCGAGCCTATGCGGTGCGTGCAACGAGGTCTGCCCGGTCAACATCCCGATACCGGACCTTCTGCTGAGGCTGCGCGACAGGGCGCACACGGAGGGCGTCCCCTCGCCGGGAACGCCGCCGATGGGCGTCTGGTCGATACTGGCGTCCCAGCCTGCGGCCTGGAAGGTTGCGCTCGTGGGCGGCAAGCTTCTCGACCATTTCCCGAGAAGCCTCATACCGGTTCCCGCGCTTAGGGCCTGGGAGTCATCGCGCGACCTGCCGAAATGGCGGGGTGGCGAGTTCAGAAAGTGGCTCAGGACGCGCCGCAGTCGGAAGGGCGCGGGGCCGAGTTGAGCGGAGATTTCGAAAGAATGGATTCATCCAAGATGTCCAAGCCCAAACCCAAGCCCAAGCACGAGCCCTTCATCCTGCCCGAGACTGCCATGCGTGAATTCACGGTGCGCGCCCTGGTGGTGGGCACGATCCTTGGCATCATGTTCGGCGCCTCATCGCTCTACCTCGTCCTGAAGGTCGGGCTTACGGTCAGCGCCTCCATCCCGGTCGCGGTCATCTCCCTGGCGCTCTTCCGGATGCTTTCAAAGGTGGGGCTCCGAGACGCGACGATCCTCGAGAACAACATAAGCCAGACGGCGGGCTCCGCCGGGGAGTCCCTGGCCTTCGGCGTGGGGGTCACGATGCCGGCGATCATGATCCTCGGTTTCGACCTGGAGCTCACGCGCGTCCTCTTGGTGTCCGTCCTCGGGGGGCTCCTCGGGATCCTCATGATGATCCCACTCAGGCGGGCGCTGATCGTCAAGGAGCACGGGGTCCTCAAGTATCCGGAGGGAACCGCCTGCGCGGCCGTCCTGACGGCCGGGGCATCGGCGGCGGACCGGGCGCAGGCCTCGCCTGGGGCGGTGGCCGAGATGCGGGCGGCCGAGGCCGCGGGGCTCGGCAAGGCGCCGGGCGCCAACGCGATCTTCTCGGGACTCGGAATCGGCGTAATCTACAACGTCCTCAACCGCGGGCCGAGGCTCTGGAAGGACACCCCGGAGAAGATCTTCGACGAGCCTTTCAAAGGGGCCTCCGTGAGCGCGGAGATCTCGCCGGAGCTCCTCGGCATAGGCTACATCATAGGGCCTAGGATCGCGGCCCTCATGTGTGGCGGGGGGGTCCTGTCTTATCTCGTCCTCATCCCGATGATCAAGTTCTTCGGGGACCACCTGCCGGGCACCCTTGCTCCGGGGAAGATGCCCATTTCCGAGATGCAGCCGGACGACGTCCGCTCGGCCTACGTCTTGTACATCGGCTCCGGAGCAGTGGCCGCCGGCGGGATCATCAGCCTGTTCCGCTCGATCCCGACCATCTGGCACGGCCTCAAGGAGGGGCTGCGCGACGTCGGCCTCCTGCAGCAGGACGGTGTCGGCAAAGGGGCCGGCTTGGCATCGGTGCCGCGCACGGAGAGGGACCTGCCCATGAAGTTCGTCGGGATCGGGATCGTCGTCCTCATCGCTGCGATCATGGCGGCCCCGATGCTCCTCGACGCGGGCTTCGGGACAAAGCTCATGGGGGCGATCCTCATCGTGGTCTTCGGGTTCCTCTTCGTGACCGTCTCCTCGCGGCTCACGGGGGAGATTGGATCATCCTCGAATCCCATTTCGGGCATGACGATAGCCACGCTTCTCCTCACCTGCCTGATCTTCATCGTCATCGGCTGGACCGGGAACGCCTATTACGTCACGGCGCTCTCGGTCGGCGCCATCGTCTGCATCGCCGCGTCAAACGGCGGCAGCACGTCCCAGGACCTGAAGACCGGTTACATCCTGGGGGCGACGCCCAAGTACCTGCAGATCGCCATCCTCTTCGGATCCTTCGCCTCCGCCCTCGCACTGGGGCCGATACTGCTCAAGCTCAACAACGCCAAGGTGGTCTACGTGCCCGTCTCGGGGCTGTCCCCGGCCGGCCTCCACGTGGACGTGAGGGAGCTCGCAACCTCGGAGCGCCTCTCAGGGCCCCAGGCCAAGGGCGACCCGAACACCTACCGCGTGTGGTACCGGAGCGACCCGTCCGGGGGCGCCTCGGAGAAATACCTGGTGGACGACGCGGGCAACGCGGTCTGGCTCGTCGATCCCGGCATCAACGGGACCCACACCCACCGGCCGGACGGTTCCACGGTGGACAAGTTCAACGCGCCAAAGGCGGTCCTCATCTCCTACATCATAAAGGGCATCCTCGGGCACAAGCTTCCATGGTCCCTCGTCCTGCTTGGGGTCATGATCTCCGTCACCCTCGAGATGACGGGCGTGCCATCGCTCGCGTTTGCGGTGGGCGTGTACCTGCCGCTCTCGTCCTCGAGCCCGATATGGGCCGGAGGTATCGTCCGCTGGCTCGTCGACGCCTACACCCGCAGGAAGCACAGCGGCAAGAGCCTGACCGAGGACCAGCTCGCGGCCGAGGGCGACAAGAGCCCCGGGGTGCTGCTGGCGTCGGGGTACATCGCCGGGGGGGCCATCGCCGGCATCGTGATCGCGATCCTGCAGGGCACGCCCCAGCTCGCGCCGCTGGACCACAGGCTCTTCGACTGGGCGACGGCAAACAACCCGCTCTTCGAGGGCCCGTATTCGGATGCGCTCTCGATGATCTTCTTCATCGGCCTGTGCGCGTTTCTCTACCTCGTCGGCCGGGAGCGGCTCCTGGCGCCGAGGAAGGCGCCCCCGGGCTAGGCGAGCCATGGCCGACGACCGCGAGATGATTCTGTCCCGTGTGCGCGCCGCCCTGGCGCCGCTCAGGGAGCGCGCCCGGATGCCCGAGTACGACGGGGGCCTCGTGCTCGCCCGAAGCCGGCGCGAGTCGGGCGACCCGATGGCCGAGTTCGCCTCGCGCATGAGGGCCGTGAACGGCGAGGTTGTCTCAAGCCCGCAGGCGCTGGCGGCGGCGCTGCGGGAGCGGAAGTGGATGCGCGGGTACTGCGATCCGGCGCTCTGGCCGGGCCTCGAGGCGCACTTCGGGGCAGGCTTTGTCATCGAGACGCGCTTCGAGCGGGCACGGGTGGACGACTACCAGTTCGGGATCACCCGGGCGATGGGCGCCATCGCGGAGACGGGTACGATCATCCTTGGCGACGCTTCAACCTCGTCGCGCCTCGGGGCCCTGGCTCCGTGGGCCCACGTGGCCGTCGTCCCGCGGAGCTCCCTTTATTCGGACCTCGCGCAGGCCGTGGCGGCGCTGGGGAGCGACCCGAACGTCGTCTGGTGCACCGGTCCGTCCAAGACCGCGGACGTGGAGGGCATCCTGATCGAGGGGGTCCACGGCCCGGGCGCGCAGATCGCGCTCTTCGTGGACTGACCCCGCCCGGCTCAGGGGCGCTCCTCGGTGACGGGATTGGTCAGTGCGCCGATCTTTTCTATGTCGATCGTGATGGTGTCCCCGGCCTTCAGGAACACGGGCGGCTTGCGTGCATAGCCGACGCCGTGCGGGGTCCCGGTCAGGATCACCGTTCCGGGCAGCAGGGTCTTGCTGCCGCTCAGGAACTCTATGAGGGACGCGACATCAAAGACCATGTCGTCGGTGTTCCAGTCCTGCATCGTCTGGCCGTTCAGCAGGGTCCTTATCCGGAGCTTGTTCGGATCCGGGATCTCGTCGCGGGTCACGAGGATCGGGCCCATCGGGCAGAAGGTGTCGAAGCTCTTGCCCTGGCAGAACTGGCCCCCGTTCCACTTCATCTGCCAATCGCGCGCCGACACGTCGTTTGCGGCGGTGTAGCCGAGCACGTAGTCGATGGCGCTCGCGCGGGTCGCGTTCTTGCAGGCCTTTCCGATGACGACGGCCAGCTCGCACTCGAAGTCGACCTCGGTGCTCACGAGCCCCCGGGGAAGCTCGATAGGGTCGCCCGGGTTCTGCAGCGAGTTCGTGCTCTTGATGAAGAGCATGGGGCGCTCGGGCACGCCCTTGCCGCCCTCGGCGGCGTGCCTGCGGTAGTTCAGGCCGATCGCCAGGATGTTGGGCGGGGCCACGGGCGCCAGGAGCTTGCCCGGCGTGACGGCGCGGTCCGTGACCCGGAAGGAGCCAAACAGGTCCCCGGAGATTTCCCGCGCGGATCCGTCCGGCTGCAGCGCCGCGTAGGCGGGGCCGTCGGCTGTAAGATGGCGCATGATTTTCATCGGGCGGCGATTGTCACTGACCCGCCTCGGCGTAGGCCTCCATCCCGGCACAGGTGCAGACGAGGTGGCGGTCGCCGTAGACATTGTCGACGCGGCCGACGGCCGGCCAGAACTTGGACGTCCTCGTCCAGGGCGCGGGGAACGCGGCCAGCTCCCGCGAGTAGGGTCGGTCCCACTCGTCGGCGCAGACCACCTTGGCCGTGTGCGGGGCGTTCTTCAGGGGGTTGTTCACCCTGTCGGACTCCCCGTTCGCCACGGCCTGCATCTCCCCGTGGATCGCGATCATCGCGTCGCAGAACCGGTCGAGCTCGGCCTTGCACTCGCTCTCGGTCGGCTCGATCATGAACGTGCCCGGCACGGGGAAGGAGAGGGTGGGCGCGTGGTACCCGTAGTCCATCAGCCGCTTCGCGGCGTCCTCGGCCTCGACGCCGTGCTTCTTCCACTCTCTCAGGTCGACGATGCACTCGTGGGCCACAAGCCCGGAGGCCCCGCGGTAGAGGACCGGGAAGAACCTTTCGAGGCGCTTTGCGACATAGTTCGCGTTGAGGATGGCGGCCTTTGTCGCCGCCGTGAGCCCCTCGGCGCCCATCATCCGGATGTACATCCACGAGATGACGAGGATGCTGGCGCTGCCCCATTGGGCGGAACTCACGGCCCCGAGGTGGCCGTCGCGGTCCGTCGCGAAGGGTGACATCACGACGTGGCCGGGGAGGAATGGCGCCAGGTGCGCCGCGACGGCGATGGGGCCCACTCCGGGCCCGCCGCCGCCATGGGGGATGCAGAAGGTCTTGTGGAGGTTCAGGTGGCAGACGTCCGCTCCGATGTGCCCGGGCGAGGTGAGGCCCACCTGCGCGTTCATGTTCGCGCCGTCCATGTAAACCTGGCCCCCGTGGGCGTGCACGATCGAGCAGATGTCCTTGATCGAGCTCTCGAAGACACCGTGGGTCGACGGGTACGTGACCATGAGGGCCGCGAGATCACCAGAATGGGCCTGCGCCTTGGCCTTCAGGTCCGCGACGTCGATGTTGCCCTGCGGGTCGCACGCGACCGGCACGACGGCATAGCCGCACATGGTGGCGCTCGCGGGATTTGTCCCGTGGGCGCTCGTGGGAATGAGGCACACGTTGCGGTGCCCCTGGCCGCGGGACTCGTGGTAAGCGCGCACCGCCAGCAGGCCGGCGTACTCGCCCTGGGAGCCGGCGTTGGGCTGGAGCGAGACCGCGGCAAAGCCCGTGATCTCCGCGAGCCAGGCCTCCAGGTCACGGAAAAGGCGCCGGTAGCCGCGGGCCTGCTCCTCGGGCGCAAACGGATGGAGCCGGGAGAATTCCGGCCACGAGACCGGGTAAAGCTCGCTTGCGGCGTTGAGCTTCATCGTGCAGGAGCCGAGCGAGATCATCGACTGGCAGAGCGTCAGGTCCCTGGCTTCGAGCCGCTTAATGTACCTGAGCATCTCGTGTTCGGTGTGGTACTTCTGGAAGACCGGCGCCGCCAGGAACGGGCTCGTGCGGGCCAGGGGCTCGGTGAAGCCGTGCTTGACCGAGCCGGGCTCGGGAAGGGGCACGCTCCCAAAGATCCCCAGCAGCGCCCGCACCTCCTCCAGGGTCGTTGTCTCGTCGAGCGAGACCCCCACGCGGCTGCCGTCGATCCGGCGAAGGTTAAAGCCCTTCGCGGCCGCCGCCGCGTGCACCCGGGCGGGTGCCACGTTGCTGACCGTGACGGTGTCGAAGAACGGCTCGGGGCCGAGCTTTGCCCCGGCGGCGCGGAGACCCGCGGCGAGCATCTCCGCGAGCAGCTGGATCCTCCGGGCGATTGTCGTGAGGCCGCCGGGACCGTGGTAGATGGCGTACATCGAGGCCATCACCGCGAGCAGAACCTGGGCCGTGCAGATGTTCGACGTGGCCTTGTCCCGCCGGATGTGCTGCTCGCGCGTGCCGAGGGCCAGCCTCATAGCCGGGTCACCCTGGGCGTCCCTGGACACGCCGACGAGGCGCCCGGGCATCTGCCTCTTGAAGGAGTCCCGGGTCGCGAGGTATCCCGCGTGAGGCCCGCCGTAGCCAAGGGGCACGCCGAAGCGCTGGGAGGTGCCCACGGCCACGTCGGCCCCGAACTCCCCCGGGGGCCTCAGGAGTGTCAGCGCGAGCAGATCGGCTGCGACGATGCAGAACGCACCCGCGCCGTGCGCCTCCTCAAAGAACGCCGCGTAGTCGTAGACGGCGCCCCACGTGTCGGGATACTGGACAAGGACCCCGAAACACTCCGGGCCCGGCTTGAACGACCGGTGGTCGCCGGTGACGACCTCGATCCCGAGCGGCCTCGCGCGTGTCCGGACGATGTCGATCGTCTGGGGGTGGCAGGCGTCGGAGACAAAGAACGTGCGGTGGGCCTGCGGTTCGCCCTCCTTAAGCCGGTGGCACATCATCATGGCCTCGGCGGCCGAGGTGCCCTCGTCGAGCATCGACGCGTTGGAGACCTCTAGGCCCGTCAGGTCACAGACCATCGTCTGGAAGTTGAGCAGCGCCTCCAGGCGGCCCTGGGAGATTTCGGACTGGTAGGGCGTGTATGCGGTGTACCATGCCGGGTTCTCCAGGATCGTCCTCTGAATGACGCCGGGGACCCGCGTGTCGCTGTAGCCCATCCCGATGAAGCTCCGGAAGACCCGGTTGTCCGCGGCGATGGATCGCAGCTCGGCCAGCGCCGCGCTTTCACCCGCTGCCGCCGGCAGCCCGAGCGGACCCGTCCGGATTTGCGGGGGGACCGCGGCGTCCGCAAGGGCGTCGACGCTTGGAAATCCGAGCTCGGCGAGCATGGCCGCCGTGTCCGCGGAGTTCTCGCCAAGGTGTCGGCGGGCAAAGGAATCGTTCGAGTTCGCGAGTTCGCTTAGCGAAGACATGCGGCTGAAGGGTAGGCGGTCGCATTGCGCGCGCAACCGCGTTTTGTCCAAGGGGCCATTGTTTGATTGCTGACCAAATCTGGTGTAGCAGGCTTATAGCATGCGGGGAAAACCCTATCCGACCCGTGAGGCGCGCGCAGCCTTTGTCGACCGAAAGCTTGAGGAGCTGTATCCTGAGACCCCGATACCCCTTGCACACCGGGATGCGTTCACGCTGCTGGTCGCCGTGGTCCTGTCCGCCCAGTGCACGGACAAGCGGGTGAACTTGGTGACCCCCAAGCTCTTCGCGCTGGCTGCCACCGCGGAGGAGATGGCCGGGGTGACGGTCGCCGAGATTCGGCGGATCATCCGTCCGTGCGGACTCTCGCCCCACAAGGCCAAGGCGATTTCGGGCCTTTCGAAAATCATCGTGAAGAAGCACAACGGCTTTGTACCGGGGACGTTTGAGGAGCTTGAGAACCTGCCCGGGGTCGGCCACAAGACGGCCAGCGTGGTGATGGCCCAGTCCTTCGGGGTTCCGGCATTTCCGGTCGACACGCACATCCACCGCCTTGCAAAGCGATGGCGGCTCTCTAGGGGCAAGAATGTCGCCGAGACCGAGCGCGACCTGAAGGCCCTTTTCCCCGAGTCGCGCTGGAACAAGCTGCACCTGAGGATGATCTATTTCGGCAGGGAGCACTGCACCGCGCGCGGATGCGACGGGCACCACTGCATGATTTGCTCTTGCTTCAATCCGAGGCGCGGGTCTTGCTGACCTTTCTCTTGTTCGGGCCGTAGCGTAGCCTGGTAGCGCGCTTGCATGGGGTGCAAGAGGTCGAGAGTTCGAATCTCTCCGGCCCGACCATTTTAACAGAAACGCTGGCAGCGACGGGCTGCGGCCAATTGCGTCTAACCGCGACACATGGATGGGGATGCGTTAGCCCGATTTTTCAGGCAGGTGCGACCGGCTGCGACTGGAAAGGACCCTCTGCGACCCAAAGATGTGTGTGAATCTGTGTGTATGTTATGACCCTTCTTCGCCTCGAACTTCTGGTGGAGAAGGGTCAACTTACGAAGGTTTCGGCGCCCCGAACGGAACTTTCGACCGTCATTTGCTACAATACGGGTTCACTCATACTGACAACCAGGACTCTTATGGAAACAATCTCTTCAGCTTCCCACGAGGAACCCGCCACGGATTTCTCCGCCAAACATATCTCTATCGGCAAGAAAACCGTCGTCGGAGGCTCCGGGGCCCTACTCGGAGCGATTGTTGGAGGTCCGATTGGGGCGGTGGTCGGTGGCGCAGTTGGGGCCGCGGTTGGCGCAGTCGCCGAGCACAACCCCACAGGGAAGACATCTGAGGCTATCGATGCGGCGGTCAAATCAGTCCGGAAGGCAGCCGGCAGCACCGAATCGGTGGCCAAAACGGTTGCGGCGAAAACCCGCGCAGCGGCGAGAGGGGCCGCCGAAGGGGCCAAGCGCGAGATGAACGCCACAAAGTAGTCCGGTCATACCTTACCCGAGTTTCTTGAGTGCGGCCAACGCGTTTCCGTTCCCATTGGCCACAGCTTTGCGCAGCCAGTAAATCGCTTGCTCTTGGATTTTAGGGACACCGAGCCCTAGGGAATAGCTAAGCCCCAGGAAGTATTGTGCGTCACCATGGTTTTGCTCGGCTGCCTTCTTCCACCATTTCGCGGCTGCGGCGGGATTCTTGGCAACACCTTCGCCCACGAAATATTTAAGCCCGAGACAGTACTGTGCGTCAGCATAACCCTGAGCGGCGGCTATGCCCCACCATTTTACAGCCTCGCCTGAATCCTTAGGGAAGCCGTCATCTCCGTTGTAACAACATCCAAGCGTATACTGGGCTTCGTCGAGGCCTTGATCCGCAGCCTTATGGAACCACTTGAGTGCCTGAGCAGTGTCTTTGGAAACGCCGCGGCCACTTACATAACAGAGACCAAGAATGAATTGAGCACGGGCATCGCCACCTTCCGCAACTTCATGCAGTCCTTGAGTTCTTTTGATTTCCGCGACGGTTGATTGATTTGCGAGCAAGCGGGATTCTGAAGACGGACGACTGCCGCAATCATTGATAGCCAGTTGCGAGGGCGAGTTCGACCCTGAGCTCGAATCAGCGACGCAAACAGTTTCGCTGGCGAAGGACTCGCCGAAAATCCCGGCGGCGACAATCACCGGGATCAACCAGCCGAATCTGGCACCGGGTAACCTCCATGAATTCAT
Organism: uncultured Opitutaceae bacterium; assembly: GCA_964534685.1. Lineage (GTDB taxonomy): Bacteria > Verrucomicrobiota > Verrucomicrobiia > Opitutales > Opitutaceae > Palsa-1447. The sequence continues at coordinate 20,144 of CAZHPC010000008.1, read as the reverse complement.
CACGAATGATATCGGTACCGCATGGTCAAAGTTTATGGGATTGTGCCGGCTGTTAATGTCGGCGTTACTTTGATTTGATGGTTGGAGCTGAATCGGTCGTATCGTCGGCATTCGACCGACAAAGCTAGCGAATTCTGTGCCAAGACATTCGCACGGAAGCGCGAAGTCTACTTTTCGCGGTTTGTCGCGTTTCTTGGAGAGTGGAGGCCCGCGCGCTGCTGGTATACGAAACAGTTTGCCGTTCAGCAGGTTGTCGGCTCACGGAGCGAGACAGCCCGCGCGAGCTTTGGTGTAGGCCTCATGGGTTGGCGTCCCCACGAGGATTCGAATCACGGTTGACGCAGCCCGTAATTGAAGGTCAATCGCTTACCCATTTCCCTCTTGAAAGCAGACAGTGGTTGCTTCTGTAAACACTCAGGCTGTTGCCAGTCGTCTACCCTAAAGCAATTTGGCCGGGGCTGACGCAGGGTATCCCATACGTCCCCAATTCTACACATATCTCCGAAAAGGAATCAGTCCGCCTCTCTCTGCTATGCCAACGTGTGATGTTGCGGCACGGTCGATAAACAATTCTCATTGTACCGAAAACGTTGTTAGTCCCGTGATCGGCTGTCCAAACCAACCGTTTGTCGAACGATTGCCGGTGTCCCGTTTGGGGCGGCCGCGGCGTTCGGTTCTTGCCCTCTAGGTTTCCGGCAGCAGAACGTAATTCCGATGGGACGCCATGACGAAGACACCGGAGGATCATTTTTCTAAGATCGCCGCCGCTTATTTGAAGGGCCGGATTGGCTGCCCTTCTTCGCGGTTCGATTAACTTAGCAGATTCATGCGGATAAGCGGCTGTTCAGATTTCTAGACAGGCGGATGATCAGGTGACTGGTCAGTGTTTTCTATTCTTGAAAACATCTTCGACAAGGCAAACGCCGGATCGATATGCAGCAGCAGGCCATCGCCGAAACAAGTCGCCATCGACCTTCGTTTTTCGCACACAGATCCATTTTCCAACGCTGCTTAATGACGGAAGCTGATCCCGGTCAGCACCTCAATATTGTTGGAGGCGCGGTTGAGCCCGACATTGACGCCAGCGTCTAGCACGATGTTTTTGTTGAGTGGATAAGTCGCGCCCATGTCGATGGTTTGCGAGGCGGTCACGTGCTTCTCGGTCGTTAAGTCGCAGGCGAATTCCAGATAAATGTCGAGATTGGCGAAGACCACGCGGTCAAGTGAGACCGAACCTGGAAATCCGGTGACGTATCCGGTATTGGTGGAGTTACGTTCTTGGGAAATTCCCGGCTGCAGGCCAAGGTGAACACCCGAAGGCAGGTTCGCGAGGAATGGAGCCGCGATCGAGAACTCGAACCGGCCGTTGCCGACGTCTTTACGGGCTGTCGGAAGCTTGAACTGCGGCTGAATTGCCAGGGCGGTATAGCCTGTCTCGTTGCCCCCTTCGTTGCCCCAGAGGTTCAGCTTTCCGCCGATCACAGTGTCGCCAAAGCCGCTCGCGCGGAACGTGGTGCGGCTTGAATAATCATGCGCGCAGTCGACTTCGCAGGTGTCGATCACGGCGTTGATCTCTAAGTCATTTAGCAAGCCCAGGCGAAGGTTGAACTGACCGAAGGCGAAGTCATCCGAGCTCACATTCTGGGCCGATGATTTGTCGCGATAATAGGTGTTGTTCACGATGCCCGTTTCGATCTGCCAGTGCCCGGCGTCGATGGTATGAGGTGTATTCGTGATGTTGGGCCGATCGGTATCCATGTCGCGGATTTGGCTGCCCGGAGTCGGATTAACCAGCGTGTATTGGCATTTATCTGGTGCTGGAGATCCTTGGGGCGCGGTTGCGGGCTCATCGGCTCGGGCAATATGCGTCAGCGCTGCGCAAGACATCACGATCAAACAAATCGGCAGTGGTATTGGGCCGTTCATTTTAGACTCAGCGTTCGGGGAAGGCACAGCGATCGACAACGGCTTGGATTTCTTCAATGCCCCGTGAAAACGCTGATGGCGTCGTGCATCGCGTCGGGCAGGCCATAGATGTCCAAAGCCGTTATCAAAAGGCAGGAGGCCCAACCGCTTACCAACAAAAAGGCGCCAATGCGCCCGTCGCCCATGCGGCGCTTCGAGCCGGCGAATGCCAGGAGAGGAAACATCGCCAATGGCAACTGGATCGCCAACACTACCTGACTCAACGTTAGCAAGTCGGTGATGCCGTTGTCACCCCGGATCGCGATGAGGATGATCGCGGGCGTTATGGCGCACAGCCGAGTAATCAACCGTCGAATCCATGAGGCGATTCTCCAGTGCATGAACCCTTCCATCACCACCTGACCTGCGAGGGTGCCGGTAATCGTGCTGCTTTGGCCGCTGGCGAGGAGAGCGACCGCGAATAGAAAACTGGCAGCAACCTTCCCGACGAGAGGCGCCAGCGTCACATAAGCAACCTGAATCCAGTCGGAATCGGAGGAAAACGCGATCACCTGACCCGATGAAAGAGTGACTTTGTCGTGACCAAAGAAAACGACCGCGGCCAGAATCAGTATGGCTGCGTTAACGAAAAACGCGACCGATAGCGCGACCGTGGTGTCGATCGTGTTGTAGCGAACTGCCTGACGGACCGATTCCGGATCTTTTTTCAAATGCCGCGACTGCACGAGCGCCGAATGCAGATAGAGATTATGAGGCATCACCGTGGCCCCGATGATGCCGATCGCTATTAAAACCAAGTCCTTGCTGTGAATGAATGAGGGCAGGTCGGGAGCGAAGAGCCAACGTGTCATCTCTGGAAAATTTGGCTGTGTCTGCGGAAGCACGAAGATCTCAATGAAATAACAGATGCCGATCGTGCTTATCAGAACCAGGATCACCGCCTCGATGAGGCGCATGCCAAATCGTTGCAAGGATAGGAGAATCAATACATCGAAGGCCGTTATGATGACGGCCACTAGGAGCGAGAGACGGGGAAATAGTAGGTGCAGCGCCACAGCGCTGCCCAGGACCTCGGCGAGGTCGCACGCGGCGATCGCAATCTCGCAGCTCAGATAATTCGGCCAGCGGGTCCAAGCTGGGAGAAAATCACGGCAGCACTGGGCGAGATCCTTCCCCGTGCTGATCCCCAACCGCGCGGAAATGATCTGGAGGAAGATCGCCATTAGGCTCGAAAGACCAACAATCCAGAGTAGTTGGTATTTGAACTGTGCGCCGGCCTGTAAATCCGTCGCCCAATTGCCAGGGTCCATGTAGCCCACGCTTACGAGTAACGCCGGGCCGGCGAAGGCGAGATATTGCCGCCATGGCCGTGCCTTAGGAGATGGCACGATGATGCTGCTATGAAAGCCCTCCAGCGAGAGGCCCCGGTAAGGAACTACTGGCGGGGTCTCAGGATGAAGCGTTTCTTGATTGCTCGTATTTGCGATTTGGCATAGAACAACGAAGATTCTTGAATAGTCAAAACCTATTTATTGTTGCATCAAACTTAAATCCCTGTTAACTGTTAAGCGTGCCCTCAAGCACCGTCGAAAACTATCTTAAGGCCGTCCTCGTTCGATCCGGTGACGGGGACACCATCGTAACGACCGGGGTAATCGCCGAAGCACTTGGGGTCACTGCGGGAACGGTCACCACCATGGTGAAATCCATAGCTGCTCAGGGCCTGCTCGAGTATCAGCCCCGGGAGGGCGTCCGCCTGACGCCGGCGGGGCGCGCCAATGCGCTGGCGGTCTTGCGCAAGCACCGGCTGATCGAGGCCTTTCTCGTCCAGGTTTTGAAAATGGACTGGAAGGAGGTCCACGAGGAGGCCGAGGCCCTCGAGCATGGCATCTCAGACCGGGTTTTGCTCCGAATTGACGCCATACTCGGCCATCCCGCATCGGATCCGCATGGCGATCCGATACCCAGTGCAAAGCATCCGCTGTTGGATCACGCCAAGAGCGTCACGCTGGCGACCTGTGAACCGCAAAGAGCGTTTCGCGTGAAGCGCATCCTCGACCAGAGCGCGCCCTTCTTGGAGTTCATCCAGCGGACCGGCCTCAAGCCTGGGTCTCGCGTACGGGTGCGGGAGCGCAACAGCGCGAGCGGAGTCGTGCGATGCGAGCTAGGGAAAGCCGAGGCGACACTCGGTCTGCCGGAAGCCGCGAATATTGAAGTAAAGGTCGTTTGATTCGCCAGTCGAGCGGCGGTTGTTTCGAAAGGGACCCGTTAAACAACTTGGCCCAACTTGGTGCGGTGCATTCTGCGCATACTTAATTCTACACATATCTCCGAAGCCTAGCCGCCGGTTTGTTCGGTGCGCATATCGGAATTCTCGGTGAGACAAATGATACGTGGTGGACTGGAGGTGGCTTTAGGTGCCTCCAGGACCTAAAGCGGGATGTGTATGAATCTGTGTGTTGGATGGAGAAGGGCTTTTCTTAGTCGCTGGATGTAAGTCTGTTAAAATTCATGATGGAGAGTTCGAATCTCTCCGGCCCGACCATTTTCCCTGAACCGCGGCCTGTAATGTCAAGGGTCGTCCATAATCCTGCACGTTAGGGGCCAGTCCCAATGTGGGCACGACCAACCTCTGCCGAGGCGGCGCGCCTCAGAGGTGGACATCCCAAACCAGGCGGTGACTTAGGCGCCTACTTCTTTGCCTTCGGCGTCAGCTTTGTGATTTCGGCCTGAGCCTGGTCCAATTTCGCCTGGAGATCTGCGGCGTGGGCGTTCGAATCCTTGAGCTGCGCCTGTAGACTCGTGCAAGCGGCCGCGGACGCGCCGGATTCCATCTCCAGCTTTGTGCATTCGGCCTTGGTCTTGCTCAGTTCCGAATCGAGCTGGGCTGATGCCGCCGTGGTCTTGTCGCATTTCAACATCAGTGCGGCGCATTCGGCCTTCGCCTTGCTCAGCTCCGCCTTGAGCTCGGTCGACTTGTCCATGGCCTCGCCGCATTGCGCCATCAACTTGGTGCACTCGGCCTTGGCTTTGCCGAGATCCGCCGAGACCTGGGCCGATTCGGACTTGGCCTTGTCCAGCTGGGTCTGTGTCTGTGCGGTCTTGGTTTGGGCCTGGGCCAGCTGGGCCTGGGTGTCTGAGACCTGGATATTCAGGTTCTTGACCTTATTTCCGAGGACAACGGCGACAACCACTACGGCTATCGCGAGGATTCCGATGACGATTGCCGGTACGGGGCTCTTCGTCGGAGGCGTGGGTACTGCTGAATCACTCATGTTTGCGGGGGATATATGCGGCCCGTGAGAGCCGCATCCTGCGAATAGCCCTTTCTTTCCAAAGGTACAAGAAAGGATTATTCGCGCGGCGCCTCTCCCGCGTTACCCAATGCTGTCGCAACTATTCCAATACGCGCCATGGGAGGGTCGCAAGGGGACGGTCCAAGAGGCGCAGAAGAAGGGCTCCGAAGGTCGCGGCAGGGGAAACAGGATACGATTGCAGGTGCGCCGTTCGATCGAATATGCCTGTTCAACTCCGAATCGACCGGCTATTGTCAAGACGTCGTGGATCACGTGAACGAATCGCTATCCCAGAGTGAGGCGCGGTTCCGTGAGCTGTTCGACGAGGCGCCTGTGGCCTATCTCGAGATCGATAGGGGCGGCAAAATCCGCCGTGTTAACCGAGCCGAGTGCGCCTTGTTCGGCTACAAAGCCAATGAGATTGTGGGTCGTCCGGCCTGGGAGATGGTTGCTCCCGCGGCGCAACAAGAGGCGAGGATTGAGCTCGGCAAGAAGCTTAGCGGCGAGATTCCGCTGGCGACGTTCCAGCGCCGGTTTGCGCGACGCGACGGGTCCGAGCTGTGGGTGGAGGTGCATGAGACTGCGGTCCGAAACGCAATGGGCGAAATCGAGGGCATCCGCGCCGCCTTGCTTGACATCACCGAGCGCAAGCACGCGGAGGAGGCAATGCGGGCAAGCGAGGCGCGATTGCGCCGCGCCGAACTGGTGGGCGGATTCGGGCACTGGGAGTGGGATATCGGACGGGCACTCATTCGAGGTTCCGAAGGTGCCTGCAGAATCTACGGGCTGGAAAAGGGCGAATGGCCTGCCGAGTTGATAAAGAGCATCCCGTTGCCAGGGTACCGTGAGGCCCTCGATTCACAGTTCCGGAAATTGGTGACGGGAGAGGGAACCTACGACATTGAATTCGAAATCAAACGGCCGACCGACAGCCGGATCGTCACGGTGCATTCGACGGCGTTCTATGACCATGCGACAGGAAAGGTCTTCGGCATCATCCAGGATGTGTCCGAGAGAAAGCAGGCCGTGGCGGCGCTTCGCGAGAGCGAGCAGCTCCTGCAGGAATCGCAGTCGATCGCGCGGATTGGAAGCTACGTTTTTGACATACCCGCGGGGACCTGGAAGAGCTCCAAGGTGCTCATGGAGATCCTTGGTCTCGAGGGCCTTCGGGCGCGCTCAGTCGGGGAATGGGCCGCGGTGATTCATCCGGACTGGCGGAAGCAGATGGTCGAGTACTTTGAAGATGACGTGCTACGGAAGCATGGACACTTCGACAAGGAATACAAAATTGTCCGGTTGAAAGACGGAGCCGAGCGCTGGGTGCACGGCCTGGGCAAGCTGGAGTTTGACGACCAGCGCCGCCTCATTCGGATGGTTGGTACAATCCGTGACATTACCGAACAAAAGGACACGGAGGTAATCCTTCGTCGGACCGAGGAGGCCTTTCGCCAGGCGCAGAAGATGGAGGCCGTCGGACAACTGGCCGGTGGCGTCGCGCATGATTTCAACAACATCCTGGCGGCCGTCCTCATGCACATCGGCCTTCTCCAGGAGGAACCCTCGATGGACCCGGAATCCAGGGCCTCGCTCAAGGAGCTCGAGAGGGATGTGCTCCGCGGATCCACCCTCACGCGCCAGTTGCTGACGTTCAGCCGGCAACAGGCGATGGAACCCAAGGTGCTCGACCTTGGGGCGGTGCTTCGGGGACTGCTGAAGATGCTGCGCCGGCTGCTGGGCGAAAACGTCGTGGTGTCCCTGAACGGGCCCGAAGGACTGCCCATGGTTTACGCCGACACGGGGATGATGGAGCAAATGGTCGTGAACCTCTGCGTAAACGCTCGCGATGCGATGCCCCACGGAGGGCGTGTGGACCTGAATCTCAAAACAGTCGAATTGAGCGTAGAGGATGCGGCCGCGAACCCCGAGATGCGGACAGGGCGCTTCGTGCGGCTGAGCGTCAGCGACGCGGGAGGCGGCATGGACGAAGAAACGCTCCGGCGCATTTTCGAGCCTTTCTTCACGACGAAGGGTGTCGGCAAAGGCACCGGACTCGGGTTGGCTACCGTGCACGGCATCGTCAAGCAGCACCACGGCTGGGTCGAAGTGCGAAGCTCCGTGGGGCACGGCACCACTTTTCGCGTGTATCTGCCGGCATGTGGAACGGTTGCCGATTCGGCCGAAAGTGCCGAGGACGCCCGTCCTGCGATGGGCCGAGACGAAGCTGTACTGATCGCGGAGGACGAGGACAGCCTGCGCGCTGTCGCGGCGGCCGCATTGCGGCGCCACGGATACCGGGTCTTCAGCGCGGTTAACGGAGCGGATGCGCTGCGCATGTGGACGGCCCATCGCAACGAGATCGACCTCCTCTTCACGGACATGGTGATGCCGGGAGACATGACCGGCTGGGAACTGGCGACAAAGCTCCGCGCGGACAAGCCAAGTCTGAAGGTCATCATCTGCACCGGCTACAGCCAAGAATCCGCGCTGCGTGAATTCGATGCCAACACGCGCATGGCCATGCTTCGAAAGCCGTTTGACGTGGCGAAGTTGTTGCAGGCCGTTAGGAAGTGCCTCGATTCGAATTAGTTAGGGCTTTGGTTCCGCCGGCTGCGCGGCGGTTGGACCGCGGATTGGCGCCTTGCGAATCCGCACACGCTCGACCGGGCATCGCAAGGAATAGGTCGCCATCATTCATGATATAACATATTATAGGTTAGTGGTTTACGGTGATTATGATCACCATCGCCATGCGGGCCCGAAAAGATCGGGCCGCCAGTATGAATGGCCAATCCCCGCCTCAAAGTTGCCAAGATGTGCGCAGCAGGCACAGCTGGGTGTGAGATAGTACTCTGCAGTAGGACGACGGTCTTTCCCGCAAATGGTTCCTTTCAGATCAACTCCATCATGAACTCCGTACGCTATCTTTTTGCGCTGCCTATCCTGACCCTGACGATCGGCGCGCAAACCACTCCCCAGCTGCCGGACCGCCCCGCGGCTGCGATCACCAATTACAAGGACGCCTGGCTGCCCGTGGTGGGAACGGACAACAACGCCGCAGTCGTTGTCTCCGGCGGAAGCCCGGTGACCCTCGGAAAGAACGCGGGCATCGTGCTCACCGTCGGCGACCGCTATGCGGACGGGTTTGTCACCGTAAAGGATGTCTTCACGTCCGATGTCCCGGTCACGAATGACGCGCAGACAGCCGCCACGATGGCGAACGAGATGAAGCCGACGTCCGTGACCCTTGAGGCCACACTGACGTCAGACATCGACATTCCGGACGCGTACGCGTTCCTCATCACCTACCCGCCGACGAAGACGCCGGATGCCGCACTCATGCTCGCGGTCGTGGCCCACACGATCGGCGGCCTCAAGGCGGGTGTCGCGGCGCACCTCTCTGCCGTGCTCCCCAAGATGGACCAGGAAGAGGGCAAAGGATGGAGCATCCTCGTTTTTGACGCGGGCAGGCAGGTTCGCAGCTCAACCATGGGCGAGGTCCTTCCCGGCTACTTTGACCGGATTGAAGCCGGGTCATTGAAGAAGCGCATTGCCGATCGCGTCGAAAAACGGGTGGATGCGCCGATCGCGGTCTTCCGGCAGATGCCCCTAGGCCTTCCGGACGCGATCAAGACCAAGTACCACGGCACCACGCTTAAGGTCGAAATCAGGGTTAGCATCGAAGGTCGGGTGATTTCGGCGAAGCCGGTCGGCCTGGCCGATCCCGACCTGTGGGAGGCGCTGAACAAGGGCTTTGCCAACTGGCTCTTCCTGCCGCCCGTGAAGGACGGAGTCCTGGCTCCGGCGAGTGCGATCATTCCGCTAAAGCTGTAAGGAAGGCGCGGAAGGCCCTCTGGGCGCGAGGGCTGACGGGTTGCCTGGCCGGCCTGCTGCAGATACTGTGTTCGGGCCGGGTGTCCCGCCCTGCGGTCGCCGGCGCGGGCCGGCGATCACAACCACCGGCGCACGCGGCCCCGGTACGCGCTGTAGACATCGCCAAACCTACGCTCCAGATAGCGCTCTTCGCGAACGATCACGCCAAAATGCAGGGTGATGGCCAGAACGAGCGTCAGAAGGGTGGGGACCAGGTCGCATATGAGCAGTCCGATTCCCAGGTTCAATAGGCACAGTGCGAGGTACATCGGGTTCCGCGTGAAACGATAGGGCCCCCCCGTGACGATCGCATTGGCGGGCAATCCGGGGTTCACGTTCGTCCCGGCCCTGGCCATCTCGGTGCGCGCCCTTATCACGAAACAGGCGGCGGCAATTGCGGATAGGGCCCCAATCATTCGAAGCGCAAGACGCGGCTGGAGCGGCACAGGATGAAGAAGATGGGCGCCGATTCCGATCAGCAGAATCGCAAGGGCAAGCAGCGGCGGAAAGACGATGACGCCGGGTGAATCGGCGGCGGGTATCTGCAGGTCTTGACCGGACTCGGCCCCAGGCATCACAGGGCCCGCTCGGCCTCCTCTGCCGTCTGGCACGTGACCACGAGGACTCCGCGCCGGTAGTGGACGACAGAGAGAATGTTGAAGCCTATGTCCTTGGCAGGATCGGGAACGATTCGCACCACGGTGCCGACCCCCTTGGCCTTGAACTCGTCCATCATCTTCGTCAGGTCCGTGATGCAATCGAGTTCCATGGAGTCCAGTCCGCTGAGCTCGGTCAGCACCGTGAAGCCCTTGCGAACCCCGGGCAGCAGGCTCCTCACTTTTCCGGCAAACGCCTTCATCTCGGCTGCGGCCACGTGTCCGCGGTACCACATCCGGATGATGTTGCGGGGCGCGTCGTAGAGGACCTCGCACTTTGGACCTGGCAGGGGAGGGCTCATTTTTTGCGGCACGGGCGCGGCGTCCCTGCAGGGCTAACCCTCCACCAGGAACTTCTCGAATCGCCCTCGCAGGCCGCGGCTGAGCGAAATCCGGATGCCGTTGCGAAGGAGGATGCTGTAGTCGCCCTGGGCATTGGGCTGCAGCTCCTTGACCTGGTCGATGCGGACCAGGGCCGAGCGGCTCACGCGGGCGAAATGCTGGTTTCCGAGGCGCTCCTCGATGGACGACAGGGTGTCCCGCGGCATCAACCGCTCCCCGGCCGTCGTGTGGATGACGACGTAGTTGTCCGCGGCCTCCACCCAGACGATCTCGTCAAACTTCAGGAAAACGTACCGGCCGTCCGCCTTCACAGCCAGGCGTTCGGTCTTGGGCGTATTGGGCGCAGTGATCCCCGCCAGCGCGCCCTCGATGCGGGCGCTCAGGTCGCCGGCCCTGCGGGAGTTCACGTACTCGGCTGCCCGTTCCAGGGCGGTCTCCAGGCGCTGGCGGTCGAAGGGTTTCAGGACGTAGTCGACGGCGCGCACGCCAAAGGCGTCCACGGCAAATTTGTCGTGCGCCGTGACGAACACGACCGCCGGCCGGTTCTCCGGCTCGATGCCGCCCACCACCTGCAGCCCGTCGCAGCCGGGCATCTGCATGTCGAGGAACACGATGTCCGGCTTGTCCCTGCGGATGGCCTCGATCGCCTCGGTGCCGCTGCCGTACTCGCCGACGATGTCAATCGAGAGGTCCTTGGGCAGGAGCGAGATGAGCCGGGCGCGCGCCAGGGGTTCGTCGTCGGCGACAATGATTCGGAGCTTGGTCACTGCTTGGAGGTGCTGAAGGGAATTGTTATACGCACACACAGGCCGCCTTCGGGCCTGTTGACCAGTTCGAATTTCTGCTGCGCTCCGTAGAGCTCCGCCAGGCGGGCGCGCGTGTTGGCCACGCCAATGCCCTCCCTGCCCGGGCCCTCCTCCGGGATTCCGGTTCCGTTGTCGCTCACGGTCAGGACCAGGTTCCCCTCCTGGCGGACGCCGCGAAGCTCAATCCGGCCCGTCCTGGCGTTGGGCTCGACACCGTGGCGCATGGCGTTTTCGACCATCGGCTGTAGGATGAGGCTCGGCACCTGGGCGTCGATTACGTCTTCGTCGACCGCGATGGTGACATCCAGACGGTTGTGGAAGCGTATCTTCTCGATATCCAGGTAGCGCTCGAGGAAGGCAATCTCCTCGCGCAGCGTGGTCTGCGGCGCGCCGGTCTGGGACATCGTGATCCGCAGAAGCTCGCTTAGGCGGACGAGCATGCGGTCCGCAGCGTCGACGTCCGTGTGCATGAGCGAGGCGATCCCGTTGAGTGTGTTGAAGAGAAAATGGGGCTTCAGCTGATGCAGGAGCGCCTGCAGGCGCGCCTCCGTGAGGTGCTTTTCGAGCTCGAGCGCCTGCACGGTCCGCTCGTTGTACTTGCCGTAGTAGTCGAGCGCGTGGCTCACGGAGATGATCACTCCGTAAACCAGGAAGTTGAACGGCAGCGTGCGGACCAGGAGCGGATGGAAGATCTCGCCAAAGGAGGCAGGCTCGCCGCCGATCAGGCTGTCGACCTCGCCCACGAGCGTCCGCACCACGATGTAGACCATGGAGAAGACGAGCGCCGCCCCCAGGTGGAGGCTCGCCGTCATCCAGCGCGAGCCGCGCTCCGGGGGATAGCGGCGCGCAAACCAGACCACCGGCAGGGAAAGCACGCCGTAGACGTACCAGTCCTCGAGCGAGTCGCTGATCGCCTCGCCCCAGGTGATCGACCGGCCGAGGAAATTGCTTGAGAGATAGATCTCGCTGGCGATCGCAAGGCCGACAAGCGTCCACAGAGCCACCCATCCGGAACCGCGAACGAGCGAGGGGGCGAGGGTCCGTGTGCTCATCGTGGAAAGGTTTTTACTTCGGCGGAGGGGAGGTCAATAGCAGTCCGTGCCTGTTATCGCGGATTTGCGTTGCGGGCACGAATGTTTTCATCCCCACATGGCCGCCCGAGGACAAGCTGAACCGGAGAGAAATCCGCCGCGCGGCGCCATTTCGCCGCTCGTTCCAGTCCTTGTCCCCCTTGCGGTTGCGGCGATTCTGGTGGGCGTGGTCATCTCGCGGCTGTTCCCGTTCGCCTCGCAGGGAGGGACCCCAGCGCCGGTCAGGTATGCGGACGTGACCAGCGACGCGGGCATCAACTTCGTGCACGACAGCGGAGCGCGGGAGGACGAGGAGACGCCCACAACGCTGGCGGGGGCGGTTGCGATTCTGGACTATGACAACGACGGGCACCCCGACCTTTTCTTTGTTAGCGGGACCACGTGGCCGTGGAACCCCTCGGCGATGGGGGGGCCCCCGACGTGCGTCCTTTATCACAACAATGGCGACGGCCACTTCACGGACATGACCCGCGAGGCGGGCCTCGACATCACGATGCTCGGAATGGGCGTCGCCGTCGGGGACTACGACGGCGACGGGTTTCCAGATATTTTTGTATCTGGAATCGGCGGGAACCGGCTCTTCCACAACCAGGGCAACGGCACCTTCGTCGATGTGAGCGACGCGGCCGGAGTCCGGGGCGACGATCACGTCTGGAGCACCGGCGCCGTGTGGATCGACATTTTCGGCGACGGCAAGCTCGACTTGGTTGTCTGCAACTATGCCCGCTGGGCCCGCGGGACCGGGCTCCGGGACGCGTTCATGGCCGAGATCGCGGGCCCCTCGTACACCGCGCCGGCGGGATTCGTGAGCGCGTTTCCCTCCGTGTACCGCAACCTCGGCAACGGAAGGTTTGTCGACGTCTCGGCGACGACCGGCCTCAACCTCATCGACCGGCAGACGGGCTATCCCCGAGCGCATCCGCTGGCGGTCGCGGCTGTCGATGCAAACGGTGACGGCCGAATGGACCTGCTCTTCTCGTATCAGTCCGGCGGGGATATCCTGTTCATCAACCAGGGAGACGGGACCTTCCGCCAGTGGAAGCCGCCCGCGGAGGAGCGCCGGGAGGGCGCCTCGGCTGGGCTCGTCGGTGCTGGCGCGCTTTCCTACTCACGCCTGGGACAGCCGGCCGACCGCTTTGGCATCCTGCGGGCTGCGGGTTTAGCTATGGCGGCGAACGCGGACGAGGGGGAGGCCTACTGCCGCCTTCGCGACAAGCTCGGGGTCGCGCTCATCGATTATGATCTCGACGGCCGAATCGACGTCGTCTCGGGCAACGGACTCGCGGAGCCCAATCTGGCCCACTTTGAGCACGGCCGCGCGTTCGCGTCGACTCCCTCGGTGCTGTGGAACAACGGGCATGGCTGGATGCAGGCTCCCGTGCCCAAACGCGAGTCGGCGCTCAGCAGGCCCCTGGTGGGCCGCGGCGTTGCCGTCGGGGATCTGACAGGGAGCGGCAACCTCGACATCGTGATCGCCCAGAACGGGGGCCCGCCGCGCCTGCTGCGCAATGAGCAGCGGCCGCACAATTCGTGGCTGAGGATCGATCTAGTCGGCACCCATTGCCAGCGGGATGCCGGCGGTGCGCGGGTTGAGGTGCACACGCCCCGGGGCGTACTCGTGCAGACCATGGAGCCCGCCATGGGTTTCATGGCCCAGTCCGAGAAGACGCTGACATTTGGACTCGGAGGCGACGATCGGGTGCGGACGATTGTTGTCCGGTGGCCGGGCGGTGTGCGCCAGGAGGTCCAGCCAACTGGCATAAACCGGCGTATTGTGATCACCGAACCCAGGTAAAAAATGCGTAGGCGTTGCTTAGGATCGGCAGACCGTCCCGGGGTTGAGGCATTCCGCCCCGCGTAGGCATGCGTTGGCCACAAATTCCTTCCAAGTAGGAGAATTAATAGGCCAATTCAGGTAAGCCAATGACCCCTTCCACCTGCCGAGCAACTATCCTGAATCAATTCATCCGACGCGTACGCTTATGATAAACAACCAATTCCGCATCTTCGCTGCCTTGTCCTGTCTGGCGTTAGTCAGCCGCCTTTGTGCAGGCAATAGCGTTCTCGAGTGGAACCAGGAGGCGATAGACGCAACGCGGTTGGCCCGCAATCCGCCCCCCTCCGCCGCCCTCTATTTTGCAACGTACCACGTTGCGATCTATGACGCCGTCAACGGCGTCTCCCATACGCACCAGGGATGGCTTGTGAATGACCTGGCTCCAGCGGGCGCAAACGTGGACGCTGCGGTGGCGGGCGCGGCCTACACCATCTTGAACGAGCTCTGGACCTGGACCAATCCGCGCACCGTGCAGATCGCCTACGACAAGGCCCTTGCTGCGATCCCCGACGGGCAGGCGAAGACAGACGGAATCGCATGGGGGAAAAAGGTGGCCGAGGCGGTCCTGGCGAAGCGCGAGGACAGCGGCTACAACAAGCCAATTCCGGGAAAATACTCGAGCAATGATCCTGGAAAATGGAGGGAGACACCTCCCACATTCCGGCCGGCACTGCTGCCCTTCTGGGGAAAGGTCACGCCCTTCGTGATGACATCGCAGTCCCAGTTCCGGGCCCCGCCGCCCCTTCCGATAACCTCGAAGGAGTACGCCGACGAGCTGGCATACGTAAACAAGGTCGGACCCCGCGACGGGGCCGAGCGCACCGAGTATGAGACGTTGAGCACGCCTTTCTGGTCGGACGACCTTGGCACATCGACTCCGCCTGGACACTGGAACATGGTTGCGCAGGACGTCGCACGCCGCAGAGACCTCTCGGTGCCCGAGACCGCGCGCCTGTTCGCACTGCTCAACCTGGCGGAGGCTGACGCCGGGATCGCATGCTGGGAATCCAAGTATTTCTACAGCACCTGGCGGCCGGAGACCGCGATCCGGGAGATGGACCCAAAGTTGAATTCCAGCGCGGTCCAGAACACCGAGTTCATTCCGAACATGCAGTCGCCGTCGTTTCCGGCTTATACCTCGGGGCACAGCACCTTCTCGGCCGCGGCCTGCGAAATTCTCACCCTCTATTTTGGCACGGACGACATCGAATTCTCCATAGGCTCCGACGGCCTCCCAGGCGTGATCCACACGTTCAAGAAGTTCTCGGATGCGCGCCGTGAAGTCGGCATGAGCCGCGTCTGGGGCGGCATCCATACCATGTCGGACAACCTCGAGGGCCAGAAGGCCGGCATCAATGTCGGCGACTGGGTGTTCAACCACGCCTTGCAGCCCCTGAAGTAGGCCGTCGGGTTCACATCACACCAGGGGGCTCAATGCAATTCGCTCGAGCAGGCCAGACTCCGGGAGAGGCGACCAGCTCGCTGGTCCAGTGGATCCTGCGAATTGGCGTGGCGGGGTGCTTCTTCGGGCACGGGGCATTTGGTATCATCACAAAGGCCGCCTGGGTGCCCTATTTCGCGGTCGCCGACGTGAGCGAGCCTTGGGCCTGGCGGCTCATGCCATGGGTCGGCGCGATGGACATCACGGTTGGCGCCCTTGCGCTGGCGTTCCCGCGCCGGGCTGTCTTCATCTGGGCGGCGATATGGGGAGTCTGGACGGCGCTGCTGCGCCCACTTTCTGGGGAGTCGTGCTGGGAATTCTGGGAGCGCGCGGGCAATTACGGCGCGCCGCTAGCCATCATGGCGGTCGTCGGCTGGCGGGGCGCGCTTTTTGGCCGGCTGCCGTCGCAATGGCCGGAGTTTGACGCCGCCACTCGGCTGCGCCTCGGTTGGGCCCTGCGGCTCGTCACGTTCGCCCTGCTCGCGGGTCATGCCGGCTGCACTCTGATGGAGGCACGGGCTTCCTTTGCTCACAACTATGCCGCGGTCTGGCCGCTCGGTCCCGTGCTCGTCGTTCCCACCGTCGGGGTATTCGAACTCGTATTGTCCGCTGGAGTGCTTCTGAGACCCTCCGTTAGCCTGCTGATCGGCGTCTGCGCATGGAAGTTCGCCACGGAAGCCCTCTTTGTGTTTGCGGGGTCCCCGGTCTGGGAGGTGCTCGAGCGTTTCGGAAGCTACACAGCCCCGCTTGCCCTCGCATTTTTGCTCGCCAAACAGCAGCCCACCTGCGCGGCTGCGGCTGCGCGCGCCCACTGACCCGACTTTCACCCTATGATCAAATCGTTGTTCGCCGCTACCCTCGCGGGCGCCGTTGTCCTTGCCGCCGATGGGGCCGATTACACCACGAGTCCCCTTGCGCCCAGAAAACCAGCCCCTGCGGGTGCGAAGCTCTTTGAGATCCTGCCTCCCGAGCAGACGGGAGTAACGGTGAGCAATGTGTATAGCGACCCCCGCATGTGGGGGGACCGCTTCCGCGAGCTTACGCTCGGCGCCGTCGAGACGGGGCTGGCCGTGGCGGATTTCGACAGGAGCGGCATGCTGGACATCTTCGCCGTGTCGCGCAACGGGCCGTGCGCGCTTTACAGGCAGACGGCGCCCTTCAAGTTCGTCAATGTGGCTGCGGCGGCGGGCGTTGACTGCACGCAGTTCGGCCAGGGCAGCGTGACGAGCGCGACGGTGGTCGATATCAACCAGGACGGCTGGCCCGACCTCTACGTCTGCCGGTTCGACGCTCCGAACCTCCTCTTCGTCAACAACGGTGACGGGACGTTTACCGAACGGGCGAAGGAGTACGGCCTGGACATCAAGGACTCGTGCGTGGAGGCGACCTTCGCAGATTACGACGGAGACGGGTACCTTGACTGCTTCATCCTCACCAACGTCCTCGATTTCTCGAAGAGCCCCCAGGGGCGCAGGAACTATCTCATGCGCAACAACGGCAACGGCACGTTCACCGACGTGTCCAAGAAGGCCGGCATCTGGGGGCTGTCGCAGGGGCATACGGCACTCTGGTTCGACGCGAACCAGGACGGCTGGCCCGACCTCTACATCGCAAACGACTTCGAGACCCCGGACCGGTTCTACATGAACAACGGGGACGGCACCTTCACCGACGTGGTGGACGAGCGGCTTCCGCACGTCACGTATTTCTCGATGGCCGGGGATTCCGGCGACCTGAACAATGACGGGCTCATAGACTTCATGGTGACCGACATGCGCGATCGCACGCATGCCGGCTACATGACCGGATTGGAGGAGATGGGCCGCGGCTTGTGGGAAATGGAGCGCGTGCCGGAACTCATTCCGCAATACATGTGGAATGCGGTTTATCTCAACACCGGCACCGACCGGTACCAGGAAATCGCCCACCTGATCGGCGTCGATGCGACGGGCTGGACGTGGGGGACGCGCTTCGGCGACCTCACATGCTCTGGCCGCCAGGACATCTTCTTGGTCGGCGGAATGATCCGCGATTTCATAAACCCGGACTTGGTCGACAAGCAGAACGTGGCGCCGAACCTGAATGCGCGCGGTGCCGTCTGGAGGAATTCTCCGGTCCGCAAGGAGCACACGCTGGCCTTCCACAACCTTGGGGACCTCAAGTTTGAGAATGTGAGCGATAAGTGGGGCCTGGACAGGCAGGGCGTCGCCTTCGGATGCGCGCTCGTGGACCTGGACGGAGACGGGGACCTCGACATTGTCTACAACAACTTTGACGGACCGCCGACGGTCATCCGCAACAACACGACGGAGGGCCACCGTGTGATGATCAAGCTGGCAGGGCGGGCTCCAAACCTCGACGCCATCGGGGCGGAGCTCCGGATCGAGACCGCCTCAGGCGTGCAGGTCCGCCAGATCTACACGGAACGCGGCGTCGTCACGAGCGAGCCAGCCACGGTGCACTTCGGGCTCGGGAACGACGCGGCCATTTCCAAACTGACGATACACTGGCCAAACGGCCAGGTGCAGGTCCTGGAGGACCTGCCGGTTGACCAGTTGCTGACGATCAAGCAGCCGGACCTTGCACCTGGCGAGGTCGCCCACCGGCCCCCCGCAGGGGTCGCGCACCCCGCCAACCCTGGGGCGCTCTTCACCGAGAACGCACATGCCCGAGGCGTCGACTTCGCAGACGGGTCCCAGCCGGTGGACGAGTTCAGCCGCCAGCGGCTCCTGCCGCGTCGCCAAGGCATGAACGGTCCTGCCATCGCGGTTGCGGATGTGAACGGCGACGGGATAGCCGACATGTTCGTCAGCGGCACCGCGGGGCAGGCCGGAATGCTGTACCTCGGCCAGCCCGACGGCACGTTCAAGCCGGCGCCCGATCAACCCTGGGCCTCCGTCAAGGACACGGACGACGTCGGCGCGGTCTTCTTTGACGCGACCGGCAGCGGCCACGCGGACCTCCTCATCGCGAGCGGAGGAGTGCGGCATGACCGCGGAGACCCTGCGCTTAACAGTCGTCTTTATCTTAACGACGGGAAAGGGCACTTCACGCTCGCTCCCTCGGGCGCCGTCCCGGAAATGGGAGAATCGACCTGCGTTGCGGCCGCTGCCGACTTTGAAGGCACCGGACGGGTCGGGCTCTTTGTCGGCGGCAGGGTTGTTCCCGGTCACTGGCCTGCGCCGCCGCGCAGCTTTCTCTACCGGAATATCGGTGGAGGATTTGTCGACGTTACCGACGAGCTCGCTCCAGGGCTCAGGAATATCGGAATGGTCACCGCCGCGGTCTGGGCCGACATCGACCATGACGGAAGGCCCGACCTTGTGCTGGCGACCGAATGGGGGCCGATCGTGTATTTTCACAACACCGGTCACGGGTTCGAGAACTGGACGAGCAAGGCGGGCCTCGCGAAACGCACGGGGTGGTGGAGCGCCCTCGCGGTGGCCGACCTGAACGGCGACGGGCGCCTTGACCTGATCGTGGGCAACGTTGGCCTTAACACGAAGTATCATGCCAGCCAGGACTGGCCGACGGTGCTTTACGCGGGCGATCTCGACGGAAGCGGCCGGGAGCAGCTGGTCGAGGCTCATTACGAGGACGGAAAGCTCTATCCGCTCCGCGGGCGCAGCAAGCTGTCCTACGTGTTCCCCTGGATTCCTAAGAAGTTCCCGACCTTCGAGTCCTACGCGCATGCAACTATTGAGGAGATCTTCTCGGCGGACCGCCTTGCCAAGGCCCGCCGCTATGAGGCCACGGAGCTGGCGAGCGGCGTGTATATCCAGCAGCCGGATGGGACCTTTGACTTCAAGCCCCTGCCAACCATGGCCCAGATCGCCCCCATTAATGGGATCCTGGTGCGTGACCTGACCGGCGACGGCAGCCTCGACGTCTACTGTGTGGGAAACAACTACGGCCCTGAGCCCTCGACGGGGCGCTTCGATGGCGGCGTGAGCATCCTTCTGAAGGGCGACGGGCATGGCGGGCTGACTCCGGTTCCCACGTGGAAGAGCGGCCTGCTTGCCGCTGGCGACGCCCGCGCGGTAGCCGCAGTGGCCCTTCCAGGGGCAAAGGGCGTTCCGACCATAGCAGTGTCTCAGTGCAATGGGCCTGTCCTCATCTTCAGTCCGAATCCGAAGTCCGGGCAGGTGACGGATCAGGTTGCGAGGCGCTGACCGAGTCCCACTTGGAGCTATAGGCCCAGGCTGTCCGTTCCTTCAATTTCCCGCGCAGGAAGTTGAGGAAGAAGACGGATTTGTAATGCCTACGTAGCATTGTTAGTCGTAATATATTCTTGGGTAAGGCATTGTAAGTTTACGTTTGAAAATTATTGAAGAGATATGGAAATGATATCAGATCAATATCTGTCTAACCTCTTGACACGTCATGAACACTGCTTCCCCCGCTACCCTAACCACCCACCGTGAACAGCCGACGTCGGTTGCGAGCGGCTGGCTGTTTGTCTTCATCGTAATCGCCATGCTGGTGTTTGGCGTTTTCCTGATCGTGCGCGGCACGGATACGCAAGCAGGCCCGCCAATCGTAATCGGCACCGTGGTCGCAATCCTTGCCTTTGTGGCGCTCGGCGGGTTCTTCACGCTTCAACCCAACGAGGCAGCCGTCCTGACCCTATTCGGGGCGTACAAGGGCACCACGCGCCAAAATGGGTTCCTTTGGGCCAACCCGTTCTATCGAAAGCAAAAGATTTCGCTTCGCGTGCGGAACCTGAATGGCGACAAACTGAAGGTTAATGACAAGAGGGGCAACCCGGTAGAAATTGCCGTCGTGATTGTCTGGCGGATCAAGGACACGGCACAGGCGGTGTTTGACGTCGACAGCTACGACAACTTCATCCGGATCCAGAGCGAGTCGTGCGTCCGGC
>CAZHPC010000007.1:0-62036 GCA_964534685.1 uncultured Opitutaceae bacterium | reverse complement strand
CACGAAATAGGTCAATATCAGCCCGAGGCTGCCGGGCCAGAACAGGCGCCGGTCCGGGCCGCGGCGCCCGATCCAGCATCCGATAATCAGGCCGAACGCGAGGATCTCTATCATCGTGATCTGTATTCCTCGGGTTGTGCCCCTGTACCACGCCTCGCTGAAGAAGTTCACGTCCATCCTTTCTGCGAGCACGGCGAGGCTCACCATGGCGAAGAAGAAGAGATCGCGAGCGGTCCGGAACCAGGTCGCCGCCAGCACGGCCCCGACGCCCACGAACGGGAGCAGCACGACGGCCACCATGTGCGCCGGCTTCATGCGCGTCTTTGGTCGTGTTCCCCCGAACAGTCAGGGGACAGGTTCGCCAACCCGGGCCGCCCGGTCGGTAAGGTCTCTTGCGTTGTGAGAGCGACGGGCTCTCCCGTGGGCCGGCTGACCTCGTGGCGGCCCTTGGTCTGAAGGACGGAGTTGCTCATGTGCAGGTCGTATCCCGTTATCCTAAACCGAGATGCGTCGGGGGTACGATCGCCTGTCGCATCGTCTTGGGCCAATAGCTCGCGATGCCGCGGCGCAGGAAATGCAATGCCTGCCAGCATGCGACCAGCGTGATCGCAAACCCGGCCGCAGCCGCTGGGAAGTGGGTCACCCGCCGAATGCCGCGCATCCGGCCAAGGCGCTGCCATCGGAAGCCAAGGATTCCCGGAAACAGCCGCCAGAATCTCCGGGGGCTCGCAACGTGGGAGTCGATCAGTCTCTTGAACCAGTCCGGGTCGCGCAGCTCGTTGCGCCGGAGCGTCGCGCCGAGGTTCGCGCGGTCCGACTCGGGCAGGGTCATCAGATACGCGATGAGGACATGCACGGTCGTCTGGCCGATCATCTGGCGCTTCTGGTTGTTCAGGACATCGCGCAGGGATAGGTAGGGCTCGTAGAGGTGCGTGGCGGCGCGCACCGAGACGACCTTGGAGGGATCACTCGGCGCGCAAAAAAAGTCCGTGCAGATGGCGGCTTTGAAGAACCCGTCGTCGTTGGCGACAAGATCGCGTGGCAGGTAGAGATTGCGCGCTATGGCCGCGCGAAGGCAGTAAAGCATGCCGTTCAGGCGGCCCTCGATCGTTCCTGTCATGTCCGACATCGCGAGCGACAGCCGCTCACGGGCTGAGGGACGCGTCTTGCCCGCGATGCTCTTGCACGGCCAGTCAGAGGCGCCGCCGAGATGCGGGTTCCCCTCGAGCTCCCCGATGACGAGTTCGAGGGTGTCGGGCTTGTCAAAGATGATGTCCGCATCCATGAGGCATATGTAACGCGCCTCGCGGGCGGAGAATTCGTGGACGAACCTGTTCCATGCGTTGTTGCGGCCCGGTTCGGGGATTGTCGCAACCCGCGCTTTCAGTCCGGGGCGGGCGGGACGCTCGCCCAGCTTTCGAGCCATGACCTCCTCGGCGACGCCAACCGTCCCGTCGGTGCAGCCGTTGGCAAGGCAGATGATCTCGCAACCCTCGTTCCGCGCCGCGAGATGCGCAAAGACCGATTGCCCGAAGAGCGATGACAGCATGGGCCCGATGGACGCCTCCTCGTTCCAAGTCATGATTCCGATCGAGAGCGCGATCGGCAAATCGTTGTTATGAATGGTCATGCGGCTTGGTCGAATGTCGTTAACATACTGCCCTATGGTCGCGCCCAGCGGCCAGAGGGTGTGCACCCCCATTATGGGCGGTATCCACCCCATTTCCCCCTCGTGGCGACTTGGGTTAGACTGGGGCGATGGAAGAGCCTCGCGTCAGCATCGTCCTTCGTTCCTACAACGAAGCTTGGGCGCTTCGCTCGACGCTGGCCGCGCTCAAGGCCCAAGATTACCTGAATTGGGAGCTCATCGCGTTCGACTCGGGCTCCGCCGATGGATCCGTCGAAATGATCCGCCGGGCCAAGCCCGCGCATTTTGAGCAGATGCTGCCGCACGAGTACCGTCCGGGCCGGGTTCTCAACCGTGGCATGGAACTTGCCGCGAGCGATCGCGTCATCTTTCTAAACGCCGATGCCACCCCGCAGGGCAGCGGCTGGCTGTCGCCGCTCGTGTCGGCGCTTGCCGATCCCAAGGTGGCTGCCGCGTTCGGCCGCCAGATTCCGCGGCCGGACTGCGCCGCCGTCTTTGCGCGCGACTACGAGCGCTGCTTCGACGCCGCCCGCGGACCCGCGGTCCGCGACGGATTCTTCAGCATGGTGAGCAGCGGCCTCAGGCGCGACGTCTGGGCGCGACGCGGCTTCCGCGAGACCCTGCAGTACTCCGAGGACGTCGACTACACGCAATGGTGCCGCGCCGAGGGCTACCTCATCTCCTACTGCCCGGACTCCGTCGTGATGCACTCGCACAACTACACCCCCCTGCAGGCCTATAAGCGCAGCTTTGGCGAGGCCTGGGCGCTCGCCGCCTCATGGCCCGGCTCGGAGGCGGAATTCAGCGCGCGACGCCTGCTTCTCATGGGCTGGCTGCGGGACGCCTGCGGCGACCTGATCTACTGTCAGAGGACGGGCCGCCTGCGCCAGGTCGTGCACGCGCTCCGCATCCGCTGGCAGCAGCGTCTCGGGCGCCTGCACGGATTCCACGCAGGATGGCAGATGCACCGCGTCGATTGCACGTTATGACGTCCCTTTACAGTGATTGCGCCGTCCCCAAGGCGCGGCCCTCGGGCGCGCCCCCCAACGCAGACGCCCAAATCGCGGCTCGTCGTCGGTTCACCCTCGACGGCGACGACGCGCTTGAGCGCCATCTCGAAAGCACGTGCGCCCGCATCGTGAGCGGCGTCCGCGGGCTCATCCCCCCGCGCAAGCTCCAGGCCGTGATCCTCGGCGGCGGCTATGGCCGCGGCGAGGGTGGCGTCCTGCGGGACCAGGCCGGCGACCGACCCTACAATGACCTGGAGCTTTACGTCGCCATCAAGGGCAACCGCCATGTCAACGATTTCCTCTATCACCGCCGCCTGGCCGTCCTCGGCGAGATTCTGACGCACCTCGCGGACGCGGAGGTTGAGCTCAAGGTCACGTCGCTCGCGGAGCTGGCGGCCCAGCCGGTCAGCATGTTCTCCTACGATCTGGCCGCCGGCCACCGGCTCCTGTGGAGCCGCGGCTCCGCGGATCGCGCGCTCTGCTCGGACCTGCATCACGGTTCCGAGAACATTCCCGAGTCGGAAGCGACGCGCCTTCTCATGAACCGGTGCACGGGCCTGCTCCTCGCCCGCGCCCAGCTCGAGCGGGAGCCCTTCACGCCAAGCGCCGCTGATTTCGTTAGACGAAATGTCGCGAAGGCACAGCTCGCGTGCGGCGACGCTCTTCTGGTCGCGCATGGAAGGTATCATTGGAGCTGCAGGGAGCGCCACAGGCGCCTCGCGGACCTTGCCCACGACAAGCGCTCGGCGTGGTTTGACGCCGCCCTCGGGCACCATGCCGCAGGCGTGGAATTCAAGCTCCATCCCGAGTCCGGGGAGGGCCAGCGCGAGTCGCTTGCCGCCGTCCACGGCGAAGTCACCGCATTCGCGCTGAAATGCTGGCTGTGGCTGGAATCGAGGCGCCTCGGCCGCTCATTTCCCTCGGCGCGCGCGTATGCCGAGGACGCCTGCAACAAGTGTCCGGGCTCCTCCCCATTCCTCAACATCCTGCTCAACCTGCGGGCCTATGGCTTCAGGCTAAGGGCGAAGCCAAGGCCCTGGCGCCATCCGCGCCAGCGAATACTCCATTCGCTGACGCTGCTCCTTTGGGAGCCGCAGGCGAGTGCCGAATCCGACCTGCAGGCGCGCATTCGGGCAGAGCTGAATTCACGCAGCGGCGACCCCGCCGATTGGATAATCCGATATCGGGCGCTCTGGTGCCAAATCCGTTGACACGCAACATGGTACTATGGGGTGAATACCCTATATGGGGTCCTTTCGCTCCGTCTTGCTCGACAGCTCTACGATTCCGAGGATACACTGTTTTCGGACCGGTGCGGACAAAGCGCGGCGGCTGGGACAACGAACCATGAAGAACCGAGCCAACTCGAGGCAAGCAAGACGCCGACCCGTCAAGAAGGCATCCGATCGCCCCCTGTCCCCCGCCGCGGCGCGACGCCCGTTCGCAATCGTCGGCATCGGCGCCTCCGCAGGAGGATTGGAGGCATTGGCGCAGTTTCTCGGCAATGTGCAGGCTGATAGCAGGTTGGCGTTCGTCGTCATCCAGCATCTGGACCCCACGCTGAAGGGGATGATGCCCGAGCTGCTGCAGCGGACCACCGCCATGAAGGTTGTGCAGGTAAAGGACGGCATGCTGGTTAGGCCCGGATATGTGTACGTGATTCCGCCGAACAAGGACATGTCCATACTCCACGGGAGACTGCACCTGCTCGAACCTGTTGCGCCCCGCGGGCTGCGGCTGCCGATCGACTTCTTCTTCCGCTCCCTCGCCGAGGACCAGCGAGAATTCGGCGTCGGGGTCATCCTGTCGGGCATGGGCAGCGACGGGACGCTCGGCCTGAAGGCCATCAAGGAGAGCGGCGGCGTTGTGATGGTGCAGGAGCCGGCTTCGGCCAAGTTCGACGCCATGCCGAGCAGCGCCATCGGGGCCGGCCTCGCGGATTTCGTGGCGCCTGCCGACGAGTTGTCCAGCAAGCTTGTCGATTACCTGCGGCACGTGCCCCGGATGGGACGGATCGAGGCCCCGATTGAGGAGAAGATGATAAGCGCGCTCGACAAGGTGATCATCCTGTTGCGCTCGAACACCGGGCACGACTTCACCCACTACCGCCGGAACACGCTCTATCGGCGGGTCGAGCGCAGGATGGGCATCCACCAGATCTCAAAGATATCCACCTACGTCCGATTCCTGCAGGAAAACCCCCAGGAGATTGGGATACTCTTCAAGGAACTGCTGATCGGCGTCACAAGCTTCTTTCGCGACAGCCCCGCCTGGGACCAGCTTCTGAAGAAGGCGTTTCCCGCACTGCTCGCCCACCGGTCGGCAGGCTCCACCCTGCGCGCATGGATCGCAGGCTGCTCGACAGGCGAGGAGGCCTACTCCCTCGCAATGCTGTTCAGGGAGGCGCTGAGCCGGGCCAAGTCCAAGAGGAACCTGTCCCTGCAGATCTACGCCACGGACATCGACCATGACGCCATCGCCAAGGCCCGTCTGGGCTTCTATCCGCCGAACATCGTCGCGGACGTCTCGCCGGCGCGGCTCAGCCGATTCTTCGTGAAGGAGGAGGCCGGCTACCGTGTGAACAAGGAGATCCGGTCCATGGTAGTCTTCGCGCCGCAGAACCTGATCATGGACCCGCCGTTCAACAAGCTGGACATCTTCTGCTGCCGGAACCTGCTAATCTACCTGACGCCGGAGCTGCAGAAGCGCCTCATCCCGCTGTTCCATTACATCCTGAATCCCGACGGCCTGCTGTTTCTCGGAAGCTCCGAGAGCATCGGCGGCTTCACGAGCCTGTTCACGACGGTGTCCGCAAAGGAGCGGGTCTTCCGGCGCCGCGAGTCCACCGTGCTGGGCGTCCAACAGGACTTCCCCACGGTGTTCACACCGGTCTCGGGCTATCGCTCAAAGGAGCCCGCAGAACCGTATCGGCCTGCTGCAAGCGTCCAAACGCTTGCGGATCAGATGCTCAAGGCGAGGTATGCACCTCCCGCGGTGCTGGTCAACGAACAGGGTGACATCGTCTACATCAGCGGCCGCACCGGAAAATACCTGGAACCGGCGGCCGGCAAGGCCAACTGGAACATCATCGCGATGGCCCGCGAGGGATTGCGGTATGACCTCACGAGCGCCCTGCAGAAGGTGGTTCGCACAAAAGGTTCCGTCACCATCCATGCCGTCAAGTCGGGGGTGGGACACGACGCGCAAGCCGTGGACATCTTTGTGCAAGCGATTCGGGAACCCAAGGAGCTCACCGGCATGGTGCTTGTCGTGTTCACCGATTCCGTCCCCCGCGATGGAGCGCCCGCGGATGAAGGCTCCGATGAGCCTCCGAAGTCCACCGCACGGCGCAGGGGACTGGAGGGGGACCTGCGTCACGCCCGGGAAGAGCTAAAGGCGAACCGCGAGGAGATGCAGAACTCGCAGGAGGAGCTCAAGGCGATGAACGAAGAGCTCCAGTCCACCAACGAGGAGCTGCAATCAACAAACGAGGAGCTGACGACATCGAAGGAGGAGATGCAGTCGCTCAACGAGGAGCTCCAGACGGTCAACGCGGAGCTCCAGTCCAAGCTCGATGAGATCACGTCGGCGAACAATGACATGAAGAACCTGCTCAACAGCACGGACATCGCCACAGTGTTCTTGGACAACGACATGCGCGTGCGGAGGTTCACGGCGCAGGCGAAGGTGCTCTTCAAGCTCATACCGGGCGACCTCGGCAGGCCGATCACCGACCTGGCGTCCAAGCTGCTCTATCCCGAGCTCGAGGAGGATGCGCAGGAGGTGCTTCGGACCCTGGCTGTCTCGGAGAAACCGGTGGCCACAAGCGACGGGAACTGGTTCACAGCCCGGATCATGCCCTACCGCACGCTGGACAACAGAATCGACGGCGTCGTGATCACCTTCACGGACATAACTGTAGCAAAGAACCTGGAGGCCGAACTGCGCGAAAAGCACGACCGGTTGGAGCGCGTCTCCGCAAAACAGGTCTTGGCATCGGCGCCCGTGGCAGCGAGGCCGCCGCCGAACATTGCCGAGCGCAAGCCGGGCGCCCCCCGCGCCCGTGCGGTTGCGCATTCCCCGATGGTGAAGCTTCCGCGCCAATGAAGAGGGTCCCGTCCATGCCAAAGAGCCTGCGAGTGCGCTCCGAAACCCGGCTCAGGGAGCAACATGACCAGGAGCGCGAACCCAACGTCATGTACAACACCCAGCGACTCTTCCATGAGCTTCAGGTTCACCAGATTGAGCTGGAGCTCCAGAATGAGGAGCTGAGCCATGCCAATGCGGCGGCCAGTTCCGCCCTGGAGAAATACACGGACCTCTACGATTTCGCGCCCGTGGGCTATTTCTCGCTGGATGAGAAGGGCCTGATGGTGGAGTTGAACATGGCCGGGGCCGTCCTGCTCGGCGTGGAACGCTCCCGCCTGACCGGCCGCCGCTTCCAGCTGTTCGTGTCGCTAAAGGACCGCCCGGTCTTTCAGCGGTTCATCGACCGGATATTCTCCGGGAGCGGCAAACATTATTGCGAGGTGGAGCTTCTCAGGGAGGCCCAGGTCCCGTTCTGGGCGGAGCTTGCGGGCGTATCCGCGCCGATCAACACGGGATCGCCGAGGCTGTCCAGGATAGTGGTCTCCGACATCTCGGCGCGCAGACTGGCGGAAAAGGAGCACAAGCGCATCGGGATCCTGGCCGAGGCAAACAGGGAACTGGAGAAGGAGATCGTCCTGCGCACGGCGAGTGAAGCCGCGCTCAAGAAAAGCGAGGAACGCTTCCGCAAGCTGCTGCAGCAATCCCGCCTCCTGCAGGCGCGGCTGCGCATCATGACGCACGAGATGCTCAAGGCGCAGGAGGATCAGCGAAAGAAGATCAGCCGCGAGCTGCACGATGAGGTCAGCCAGATCCTGCTCGGCATCAACGTCCAGCTGGCGATCTTCACGAAGGTTGCGGCGACCCACCCGAAGGGCATCAAGAGAGCGATCGGGCCCGTGCGCAGGATGGTGGAGAGGGCCGTGAAGATCGTGCATCGATTTGCCCGCGAGCTTAGGCCCGCGATGCTGGACGACCTTGGCCTCGTTCCGACCCTGCGCACCTACATAAAGGATCTCCCCAAGAGGAAGGGGCTTATGATTCGGTTGTCGGCCGACCCCGCCGTTGAAGCCCTCGACAATGACGGCCGCACGGTGATCTACCGCATCGCTCAGGAAGCCCTCGTGAATGTCATCAAGCACGCTCATGCGAGCGTTGTTAACGTGAGCGTTCTCAGGACGCCGAAGAATGTCTCCCTGGAAGTCGCCGACAACGGCAGGTCATTCAACGTGGCGCGGCTCGCGACAAGCGAGTGGCGGAACCGCCTCGGGTTGACCGGCATGCGCGAGCGCGTGGAGATGATTGGAGGCCAGTTCAGCGTGGTGTCCAAGCCAGGCTTGGGCACGTCCGTCCGGGCTGAAGTACCGTTCCGCTCCGAAAGGAAGGGGGCAAGAGGGCTCATCAAAGCCACCGACGTCGACCAGGATCCCGACAAACGTGAGGAGTGACGGCGCCATCTATTGAGAAGCCGGGTTTCACGTTCACATTGAGCTTGCACGGTGGTCCGCCATGAACCGGCGGAGGATGCGGCTTACGACCATCCGCAGGCCGTCCGGTAGCTTCCCTTTCCACGGCGTGCATCGCTGCTGAGCCGATTGTTCGGCCAAGCACGGTTAGACCCTCGTGGCCAATGAAATGCCACACCGGCATGGGTCGCGGCTCTGACGCGCACGGAGGTGAACACCCCATGCTTCCAGGCCAGTTGCGGTTTGTCTTATTTCTTTGCGCAAATGGAGTGTCTTGAATGAAGCAAAAAGGTCCAAATTCCACCTCTCGGAACCCCTGCTTGCCTAGGTGTCCCACGGGAATCCAGGGCCTTGATGAGATAACGGGCGGCGGGCTGCCGCGCGGGCGACCCACGCTGGTCTGCGGGGGCGCCGGGTGCGGCAAGACGCTGCTGGCGGCGGAATTCCTGGTGCATGGGGCTGTGGAATTCGACGAGCCGGGCGTGTTCATGTCCTTCGAGGAGTCGGAAGCGGAGCTTACGGCCAACGTGGCGTCACTTGGGTTCGACCTCGCGGGTCTGGTAAAACGCAAGAAGATCGTGCTCGACTACGTCCACATCGAGCCGAGCGAGATTCAGGAGAGCGGAGAGTACGACCTGGAGGGGCTGTTCGTCCGGCTTAATCACGCGATCGATTCCATCGGCGCCAAGCGGATCGTGCTGGACACGCTCGAGGCGCTGTTCGCGGGCCTGCGCAACGAGGCCATTCTCCGAGCGGAGCTGCGCCGGCTCTTCCGCTGGATTAAGACCAAGGGTGTGACCGCCGTGATCACGGCCGAGCGCGGGCGCGAGCAGCTTACCCGCAACGGCCTTGAGGAGTACGTGTCGGACTGCGTCATCCTGCTCGACCACCGGGTCGTTGACCAGATCGCGACGCGGAAACTGCGCGTGATAAAATACCGCGGCGCCCTCCACGGAACGAACGAGTTCCCGTTCCTCATCGGCAACACGGGCATCAGCGTCCTTCCCATCACGTCGCTGGGGCTGAACCACAAGATGTCGAACGAGCGGATCGGCACAGGCGTGCCGCGGCTCGACGCGATGCTCGGCGGGCGTGGCTTCTTCCGCGGCAGCAGCGTCCTGCTCACGGGCACACCGGGAACCGGCAAGACCATTGTCGCCGCCAACATCGCCAGTGCCGCCTGCAAGCGCGGGGAGCGGGCGCTCTTCTTCTCATTCGAGGAGTCGCCGAGCCAGATCATCCGCAACATGCACTCCATAGGGCTGGACCTTGAACCACTCGTTAAGCAGGGCCTGCTGCGGTTTCACTCGGCGCGGCCCTCGCTCTACGGTCTGGAAATGCACTTGGCGACTATGTTCAAGGAAATTGCCTTGTTCCAGCCGCAGGTTGTCGTCGTGGATCCCGTCACCAGCCTCATGGACTCGGGCACGCCCTCCGAATGCAGGGCCATGGTGACAAGGCTGGTCGACTACCTGAAGGCCGGCCACGTCACCACGATCTTCACAAGTCTGACACAGGGCGGCCACGCGCTGCAGCAAAGCGAGGCCTCCATGTCCTCGCTCATGGACTCATGGCTCCTGCTGCAGGATTTCGAAGGCAACGGGGAGCGCAATCGTGTGCTCTACGTGCTCAAGGCACGCGGCATGGCGCACTCGAACCAGGTCCGCGAGTTCCTTATATCGAAGAATGGCGTCGACCTCGTGGACGCCTACATAGGCGCCAGCGGCGTGCTGACCGGCTCGGCGCGTGCCGCGCAGGAGGCGCTCGAGAAGGCGACAACGCTTGCCAGCCTCCAGGAGGCCGCACGCCGGAAGCGCGAGCTCGGGCGGAAGCGCGAGGTGCTGGAGCGGCAGATCAACGGGCTCCGCTCCGACTACGAGACCGAAGCCCTGGAATTGCGGCGCATCGACCAGCAGGTCGGAACAAGAACCATCGTCCTGAGCACAGAGATGGCGGCGTCAGGGCGCCTGCGCCAGGCGGACGCCAAAATCAATGTCGGGATGGGGGACAAACCCAAGATTCTGAACGGAAGACCATGAGGAGAAAACCACCAGTGACGCGGCACTCGAAGATCTGGCAGCTGCTCCTCTACGTGATCGACCAGACACCAAGGTCGCAGGCCGCGCTCCTGAACCTGAAGAGGGCCTGCGAGACCCACCTCAAGGGCCGCTACCGCATCAAGGTGATAGACTTGGAGAAACACCCCCAGCTTGCCAAGGGCGCGCAGATCCTGGCTATTCCCACGGTCGTCCGCAGGCTGCCAAGCCCCGTACGGACGATAATCGGCAACCTCTCCGACACCGAACGCCTGATCGTCGGCCTCGATCTGCGAGTGTCCCGTTGAGCGGAAGACACCCCTGCGACTCCCCAATAAAAGGCACCCCACGAAGGCCTTTGAAAAAGCACTGGCCGCCAAGACCGAAGGAAAATACCTCCTGCGGCTCTACGTAGCCGGGGCCACGGCCCGGTCGCGCGGCGCGCTTCGGCGCGTCTACGAGATCTGCGAGGCGGAACTGAAGGGCAACTACGAGCTGGAAGTGATCGACGTCTATCAGCAACCCGAGCTGACGCGCGAGAACCAGATCGTGGCAACCCCGACGCTCGTAAAACACTTCCCGCTGCCCATGCGCCGCTTCATCGGCAGCCTGTCGAGCACCGCGGGCCCGTACTTCACGACGGACCTGATTGCCAGGGGCAAGCTGGCAATCTGAAGGCCATGCCGGGAAGACGCCCAGAGCGCCCCAAGGCGAGCCGGGAAATCGCCATCCTTCGCACCCGCCTGGCGGACGCGGAAGGGGCGCTACGAGCGGTCCAAAAAGGCGAGGTGGACGCGGTCGTTGTCTCCGGAAGCGGCGGTTCCAAGGTGTTCACGCTTACGGGCGCCGAGCACGCCTACCGGGTGCTCATTGAGACCATGAACGAAGGGGCGCTGGCGCTCACGGCCGACAAGATGATTCTCTACGCCAACCGGCGCTTTTCCGGGATGGTCAAGTGCCCGCTGGAGCAGGTGATCGGCAGTTCCCTTCGCCGCTTCCTCTCGGCCGAGGACCGGGCAACGCTCAGGATGCACCTGAGGCGAGCCAGCAAATTGGGCGCGCAGTTCCAGGTGATGCTGATCGCAAGCGACGGCACCAAGATGCCGGTGCAGATCTCCCTCCGCCCCATGGAGGGAACCAGCCTCGGGCACAGGACCATCGGCGTGGTCGTGACGGACATGACCGAGATCCGCCGAAACGAGGAACTGCTGCGGGCACTGACAAAGCGCGTCGTGCAGGTGCAGGAAGCCGAGCGCGGACGCGTGGCCTTTGAACTGCACGACAACATCACCCAGCTTGTCTGCGCGGTGCTCTTTCGCAGCCAGGCCCTCGCGGACAAACTCTCGCCTCGCGACGGGACCTCGAAAAAGGAGGCAATGAGGCTTCGCGAGATGCTGGGCAAGACCGCCGAGGAGGTGGAGCGAATCTCCCACAACCTGGGGCCGACGGTGCTGGACAATCTGGGTCTGGCCACCGCCCTGGACGACGCCGGAGCGCATTTCGCGGAAAAGACCGGCGTGCCCGTGGATGTGGCCTGCGTGAAGCTCACCGCGCGAATGCCCGCCGACACGGAGCTGGCGCTCTACCGCATCCTCCAGGAGGCCCTGCGAAACGTGGAGAAACACGCATACGCCCGCCACGTGAAGGTGAAACTCAGCAGGCGCGGGAAATTCGTCCGGTTGGCGATCAGCGACGACGGTGTCGGCTTCGAACCGGAGCGTCGCCCGGCACGGAGGAAGGGAAAGGGCGGCCTCGGCCTGCTCAGCATGCGCGAGCGGGCGGGCTATGTGGGCGCCGCCTTCAAGGTCACATCCAAGCGCCGCGCGGGCACGGAAATAGAGATTCTCGTTCCCACGACAGTGAGGGCCGCGGCGCCGGGCTGAGTCGAAAACGGACCGTTGGAGGATACGCCGGCGGCCGTCTTGTAGGACAAACGCTGGCGGCATTATCAGAGCGATGCCGACATGATCGGCGGTCGGATTCATATATGCTGCAGCAATGTTGCGATGCTGCGGCGGTGTTTCAGGCCCCCTAGGCATCGTGTTCCTCGCCGCCGTGATTGCCGGCGGGCGCTGCGCGGCGGAGGACATCCGGCCTGCGGATGCCGTCCCCGCCGAGGGCAATCCCGTCGACCAGCTGCGAAAGGACGCCGAGCATGGAAACGCCAAGGCCCAGTACGTGCTGGGATGCTGCTACAACGGCGACCACGGCTTTTCAAAGGACCCGGTCCAGGCGGCGAAATGGTGGGGAATGGCCGCCGCAAAGGGCCTTTCGGACGCCCAGTTCTGCCTCGGGCTGAGCTGCTTCCTGGGGGAGGGCGTCCCCAAGGACATCGTCGAGGCGGTAAAATGGTGGAGAATGGCGGCTGACCAGGATCAGGTGGACGCGCAATACTTCCTCGGACTCAGCTACCACGCGGGCCTCGGGGTTCTCAAGAACAGGCAGCTGGCAATCTACTGGCTTCAAAAATCCGCAAGGCAAGGGAGCAAGCCGGCCCAGGCGCTGCTTAAGGAAATCGGGGTGTAGCCGGAGCCGCCCGACTGCGAATCTCGGCCCGTTGCCCAGGGTCCGCAAGGGACCGGGTCACTGTCCGATCATCTCCCCGAAATACGACATCGCCGGGATATGGTCGCAAACGACCTTGATCGAGACGAGGATCGGGACCGACAACAGCGCGCCTGGCACCCCCCACAGCCAGATCCAGAGGATCAACGAGACAAAGATGGCCACGGGATTGAGGGTGAACCTCCGGCCCAACAGGATCGGGGTGACGAGGTTTGCCTCGAGAAGATGGAGCGCCATGTACCACAGAGGCGGCAGCATCCCCCGCCAGGGCGAGTCGAAGGTGAGCAGCCCCACGGCGCCCAGGATGATGACCCCGCCGATCGCGCCGAAATACGGGACAAAATTCAGCAGTGCCGCGAGGATCCCCCACATGGCGGCATTCGGCACCCCCATGACGAACAGGCCCGCGCTCACGGCCACGCCCAGGCCAACATTGATCAGCGAGACCGAGAAAAGATAGTTCGAGATGTTGTCCTGGATCTCGCGGGTGATCTCCACCGCGCGTATCTTCCCCCTGAGGGTCGGGATCACCCGGACGAGCTTCTGCAGGAACAGGTCGCCCGAGGCGAGCAGGAGGTAGGTCAGCACCAGCACCTCGCCGAGGCCCGCCAGGAGGGTGCCGGTCCAGTTCAGGATGGAATTGGTGCCGCGCTGGTCCTTGACCTCCACCATGGGAGTCTTCTGCTGCTCCTCCCTCTTTTCCGCCTCCGTGGCACCCAGGTCGCTCACCGCCGCCGTGGCCTGGCTCAGGTGCTGCGCTTTTGGAAAAATCTTCTGAACGCGCTGCCTGAGCTCGGTCATGCGTTCGGGAGCCTCATTGATCCATCTCGTGGCAGGGCGCTCCAGTTCCAGGAAGCCGGCCGCGATGGCGCCCACCAGGAGACAGAAGACAACCGCCGCCGAAAAGGCCGTGGGCAGATGAAGGCAGGAGAGCCAGCGCACCAGCGGCCGCAGGGTCGTCGCCGCCATCCATGCCAGGAAGAGCGGAAGGACAACCGGCCGGCCAACGTAAAGAAATGCGATGGTTCCAAGCGCAATAAGGACGAAGTGCACGGGAGCCACCCTGACCGGGTCCTGGTCGCCTGACTTCTCCGGTGGCGGCCCGCCGGCCGGGTCGGCGCGCGCCGCGAACTCCTCCTCCCCGGGGTCGCCCGGACCGCTCTCAGTCTTGAAGGGAGGATTCATGTCGGTTCGCCGCATCCCCGCATCCGACCGCGTGTCCCCGTGGACCGCCCGCTTGCCCTTTTACAGTCCCTCATCAGTGCGTCCAGACCGTCTCCCATGTTCAACCCTATCGGGGCCGTTGCTTCCGGCTGGCGCGGTCCTCAGCGTAGATGGTGTAGAGGAGGGTTACGGTCCCGACCACGGCCGCGAGGAAGCAGAGCATGGCGAACCCGGGGTATCCGAACAGGCTCCAATTCGTGGAGATTCGCATCATGAGCGCGGCGCCTATGATCACTGCGGCGAGGAGGATGCCCTTGGTGACGCGGTTGGCCACCTTCTCGATCCCGTCCACGATCATCTTTGCGTCCGGCACCCTCACCTTCACCTCCAGCTCGGCGCTCGATATCGCATCCATGATCCGGTTCAGCCGGGCGGGCAGGTGAAGCGAGAAGTCCTTGATCTCAAGAAGCGTGTTGGCCAGGCCGCCCTGCGTGGTTTCCCGTATCATGCGCGTCGAGATGATGTGTGCGGCATTGCGACGGATCGAGGCGCTCGTGTCGAACGTGGGATCCAGGATGCGTCCCACCTCGTCCAGCTGCAGGAGGGTCTTGCCGAGAAGGACAAGTTCGCTGGGGACGAACAGGCCGCTCTCCCTGGCGTGCCGGCTGACGTCCAGGAGCGACCGGCCGACGTTCAAGTCCCGGAGCCCCTGGTCGTGGCTCGATGCCACCAGCTGGCCTATCCGCTGACGGAACGTGTGCGAGTCGAAGGCGTCGGTCCGCTCGCTCATCCGCACGACCTCCTCGGCGGCTTCGTCACCCTTCCCGTCGCTCACCGCAATCAGGACCTTGAGGAGGTGCTCCTGCATCACCGGTCCGGTGTGCCCGACCATGCCCAGATCGAGCAGCGCGATCCGCCCGTCGTCCGTGATGAAGACGTTTCCAGGGTGGGGATCGGCATGGAAGAGGCCGTCAACCAGAACCTGCTTCAGGTAGGCCTTGAAGAGCTCTTCGGCGAGGAGCGCCCCCTTTATGTCCTGTTTGCCCAGAGAGCCGAGCATCGTGATCTTCTGGCCCTTGATGTAGTCCATTGTGAGCACACAGCGCGTGCTGTAGTCGAGAATGGGCTGGGGCACCACGATCAGCTTGAAGTCCTTCAGGTTCTTCGCGACCGCGATGAGGTTCTGAGCCTCGCGCTCGTAATTGAGCTCCTGCTGGATGGTGGTGCGGAATTCGGCCACAGTGGCGCTGAAGCGGCACCGGCGGCCAATCTCCGTGTGCTCGTCGAGGAAGGAGGCGATCTCCGCCAGCACCTCGAAGTCGTCGGCGATCTGGCGGCGGATGTCGGGCCTCTGCACCTTGACCACGACCTGGCGGCCGTCGCGCAGCGCCGCCATGTGGACCTGGCCCAGGGACGCGGCGGCGAGGGGCTCCGTGTCAAACCGGGAGAAGGCCTTGGAGACGCGCACACCCAGCTCCGCAAGGAGGATCTGTTCCACCTCCTCGTAGGCGAAGGGCTTCACCCTGTCCTGCAGCCTGGCAAGCGCCGTGAGGTAGGCCTTTGGAAGCAGGTCCGGCCGGCCGGCGAGAACCTGGCCCATCTTCACGTAGGTCGGCCCCATCGCCTCCAGGTCATCCGCAAGCCGCTCGGGGGCGGTTTCAGTCGCCCCCGCCTTCAGGTCCTGCGGATCGAACTCATCGGGCAGCGCCATCTGCTGGGCAAGGTCGGAGCGACCGTATTTCCAGAGCAGTCCCGCGATTTGCCGGTACCGTTTGAGATGGGTTGCTGAGAAGGTCATGGGCGCAAAGCGGACTGCCCCGCAGGCAGGGATTCGTGGGCGGAAAGGAGGAATTCAATGATAGTGTGGGGGACGCCAAGGCGGTATGGGGCATTGACAGTATAAGACCGGAGGCACGCGGCACGTCGGGGGGAGTCACGGCCCGCGGGCAGGCCTACACCCCATACCGCCGGGTCGCTCTGTCGCCTATAGTCACAGGCAGATAAACAACGACTTCCTTGCGGAAGTCCGAAGGCGTCCGGCGGCGGCCGGCACCTTCGCCCTTCGCCGCCATTGGAAAGGAATGTCATGAATCTCGGCATCATTCTCGTGATTTTGTTCTTCGTCCTCCTGCTCGGTGCGCTGCCCACATGGCCGCATAGCCGCAGCTGGGGCTACTATCCCAGCAGCGGTTTCGGCCTCGTGCTGCTGCTGCTCCTCTTCCTCGTGATCACGAATCGAATCTGAGCCGAACCTTCAACCTCCTCACCCATGGCACACCTATTCCTTGCGCTCTTCCTCATCGTCTTCGGCCTCAACCTCCTCTTCGGTCTGTCCATCCCAATCTGGGTCACGGGGCTGCTCGCGCTGATCGCCGGCGCCCTGCTTGTGATGGAGCACTTCCGCGTCCGCGTGGACCGGAAATAAAGTCCATGGCT
This sequence comes from uncultured Opitutaceae bacterium, assembly GCA_964534685.1. GTDB lineage: Bacteria > Verrucomicrobiota > Verrucomicrobiia > Opitutales > Opitutaceae > Palsa-1447. Next base: position 45,625 of record CAZHPC010000007.1, on the reverse strand, counting down.
GCGCCGGGCGACCCGCAGCCTACCTAGGCAGGGACAGGGGAAACGCCCAGCGGCTGCGCGGGCCGGCCGGGCTCGGGGGACCGCGGGGCCGCGGCTTCGCGAACCGTCATCTCCGCCGCGTGCTCCCGGTGATCGTCCTGAAGGAAAATCGTGCTTCCGGATACCTCCTGCCCATCTACGCGAAGTAGGCTTGGCTCCGCCGAGTCCTCGGAGAGCCGCGTGACCGTGATGTGATAGACCGTCTGCCGGTAGCGGTAGTGCACCTTGAAGCTCGTCCAGGCCTTAGGCATCCGGGGCGCCATGTTCAGCCGGTCGCCCTCCAGGTTGACGCCCAGGAGCGTCTCGACGAGCAGCCGGTACATCCAGCCCGCGGAGCCCGTGTACCACGTCCAGCCTCCCCTGCCCTCGTGCGGCGCGACCGCGTAGACATCCGCGGCCGCGACGTAGGGCTCCACCTTGTAGACGGCGGCCTGCCGCGGGGTCGAGCTGTGGTGGATGGGATTGAGCATCCCGAAGAGCTCCCACGCCCGCTCGGTCTCGCCCATCATCGCGAAGCCCATGGCGGCCCAGATCGCGGCGTGCGTGTACTGGCCTCCGTTCTCGCGAACGCCGGGAACGTAGCCCTTGATGTAACCCGGATTCAGGTGGGACCTGTCAAACGGAGGATCGAACAGCTGGACCAGCCCGAGGGCCCGGTGGACAAGCCTCCGGTCGACGGACTGCATCGCCTTCTGCGAGCGGCCCGGCTCGCCCGCCCCGCTGATCACCGACCAGCTTTGGGGCAGAGAGTCGATCTGGCACTCCGGGTTGGACTCGGATCCGAGCGGCTCGCCGTTGTCGAAGTAGGCGCGGCGGTACCATTCGCCATCCCAGGCGTTCTGCTCGATGTTCTGCTGGAGCCGCGCCGCCTCCGCAAGGCAGCGCTCCGCAAACACGGGATCGCCGTGCGCGCGCGCCAGCCCGGAGAACTGCGTGAGCACGTCGTAGAGGAAGAAGGCAAGCCAGACGCTTTCGCCGCGGCCAAGGTTCCCCACCCTGTTCATGCCGTCATTCCAGTCCCCGCAGCCCATGAGCGGCAGGCCGTGCGCGCCGAATCTCAGCCCTCGCTCGATCGCGCGGGCGCAGTGCGCGTAAAGCGTGGCCGACTCCTCGGACCGATTCGGCAGGTCATAGTAGGCCTCCTCCTCCGGCTTGACTGGCCGCCCCTCGATGAAATGGACCTTCTCGTCAAGAACGCCGAAGTCGGCCAGGCAGCCGACGTAGCGGCACGTGGCATAGGGAAGCCATAGGAAGTCGTCGGAAGAGTGCGTCCGGACCCCGCGCCCGGAAGGCGGATGCCACCAGTGCAGGACGTCCCCCTCGTGGAATTGCTGGGCGGCGGCCCGCAGGAGGTGCTCGCGGGTGAGGACCGGCTCGGAGTGCACCAGCGCCATCACATCCTGCAGCTGGTCGCGGAACCCATAGGCCCCGCTGGACTGATAGGTGGCCGTCCTGGCCCAAAGCCGGCAGCCCAGGGTCTGGTACAGCAGCCATCCGTTCGCCATCACGTTCACCGCCGGGTCCGGCGTGTCCACATTGACGGCGCCCAGGGTGCGGTTCCAGTAGGCCCAGACCCCTTCAAGCGCCTCGCGGCTGGCATCCGCCCGTCGGAAGCGCTGGACAAGGCCCTGCACGTCGGCCGAGCTGCGGCCGACCCCGAGGCGGAAGGTCACCTCCCTTTCCTGCGAATCGGGCAGGTCGAGAGCGACCTGCACCGCCCCGCAGGGATCGAGACCGGAGCCGACCCTGCCCGAGAGCCGGGCCCGCCTGAGGCCGGCGGGCTTCGACAGGCTGCCGTTGCGGCCCAGGAACTCCCTCCGGTCCCCGGTGACGGTGCGCGTCCCGTCGTTCACGTCGACGAACGCGATGCGGTCGTTGAACTCCGTGCTGTAGCCGTTCCGCGCAAGCAGGGCGCCCGTCTTCAGGTCCACCTCGGTGCGCACATGCAGCAGGCTCTTCTGCCGCAGCTCGCACAGCACCCACTCCCAGTAGCCCGTGGCCGAGATGCGGCGCGGCCGCTCCGAGATGTTGCGCAGCTTCAGGACCATGAACTTTACCGGGGCGTCCATCGCCACGTACACCCACAACTCGGAGGCTATCCCGTTCTCAGTGTGCTCGAACACCGTGTAGCCAAACCCGTGGCGGATGACGTAGGGGGTCGCTCCGCGAGCAGGCAGGGGCGACGGGGACCAGAACTGCCCGGTCTGCTCGTCGCGCAGGTAGAGGGCCTCGCCCGTGGTGTCCCGGACCGGGTCGTTGCTCCAGGGCGTCAGCCGGAATTCGTGGGCGTTCTCGGACCAGGTGTAGGCGCTGCCGCACTCCGAGACGACCGTCCCGAACGAGGGATTGGCGAGCACGTTGATCCAGGGCGCCGGGGTCATCTGCCCGGCCTGCAGGGTGATGACGTATTCGTGCCCGTCACGCGTGAAGCCGCCGAGGCCGTTCGGGAAGATCAGCTCGCGCGGGGCGGCCGGCACGGTCGCATCGGTCCGCACGGACCGGGTGGGCGCAAACGCCGCGACGGCCGGCTCGACAACCCGGCGCTGCTCAAGCTGCTCCGCGAGGGTCCCGTTCTCGTCGTTGAGCGACACGCGTGCCGAGGCCTGGAGCAGGACGAGGTCGTCGTGGGGAATCTGCTCGAGGCGCCGCACAAAGATGCCGCCGGGCTTGTCGAGCATCTGCGCCGCGATCCCCGAGGTGATGAGATTGGTGATCTGGTCGTGCAGGGACTGGCGGTAGACCGAGAGGTCGTCGCCCAGGATGACCAGATCGACTGTCAGGCCCTTGATGCGCCAGTAGGCGTGCGCCTGCACGAGCTGGCGGACCATCTCGATCCTCTCGGTGCTGCTGACCCGAAGCAGAACAATCGGCGCGTCACCCGAAATGCCGTAGCTCCAGAGGCCGCTTTGGCCGCGGCGGTTGCCACCCAGGATGCCCGGGCCGGCACGGCGAGCGGGGTCGGCATAGATCAGCGCGCCCGCGAGCCGGCCGTAGAGCTGGGCCTCCCTCTCGGTGACCCCCAATTGCCGAAGGGTCACCTGGCTGTGCGTCCAGGCCAGATCGAAGGCCCGCTCGGTCATGCGGGGGCTTTGGTACTTCTCCATCTGGGCGAGCGCGATCTCGCGGCTTTCCGCCATGCCGGTCAGCAGGTCCAGCACCACCGTTCCGTTGGGCGGCAGGGAGACCGCGCGCCTGAGCGAGACGATGGGATCGAGCACAAAGCCGGCGGTGTTGGAGAGCGGCGACCCGCCCCGCATCGCATCCGGGCTGGCGAGGGATCCGCCGCGTCCGACAAACTTGAGCCGGTCGGTCTCGCAGCAGATGTCGCCGAGTCCGCCGCTCTGAACCACCATGAGATGCAGCATCCACGGCGGCGTCTCCTCGGGATACCGGGCGCGACGGGTGCACAGGATGGCCGAGGATTTCTGGACAAACTCAGTCTGCACGAAGAGGTTTCCGAAGGCGGGATGGGCCTCGTCCGCCCCGGGAGGCGCAAGCGCGACCTCCGCGTAGCTGGTCAGCTCGATGACGCGCTCCGCGGACGAGCGGTTCGTGACGGTTATGCGCCGCAGCTCGACGTCGTCCTCCGGTGACACGCACAGCTCCGTGCGCACGTCGAGGTCGGCGCGGCTCTGGTTGAATTCGGCGCGCGCCTGCGCGAACATGGCCTGGTAATCCCGGGTCGGGTGCATGGTGGGCTGGTAGGCCGTGGACCAGAATTCACCCGTCGCGAGATCGCGCAGGTACACAAAGGTGCCCCAGGGGTCGAGGGTGGCGTCTTCGCGCCATCGGGTCACCGCCTGGTCGCGCCAGCGGCTGTAGCCGCTCCCAGCGCTGCTGATCGCGACATGGTACCGGCCGTTCGACAGGAGGTGGACCTCGGGCGATGGCGTGTTTGGGTTTTCGTAGACCCGCGTCACGCCCTCGGCCTCGTCGGAGAGCTTTCGCCTCGTTTCAAAGGCAAGGTCCTCCTCAAGCACGCTCACGGCCGCTTTGGGGACGCGCTCTTGGAGCAGCAGGTCCGCGGCCTTGAGCAGCGGGCAGGCCATGAAGCGCCTCTGCATGGGATTGTCCTGCAATAGGTTCGCCAGGGCAAGCAGGCTCATCCCCTGGTGATGGGCCATAAAGGATCGGATGGTTACGCTCGTCTCGTCCGATGGCATGCGCGACGGCGTGTAATCCACCGCCTCATAGAAGCCATAGGAACCCTCGCGCCCTTCGGACTCCAGCCGCAGCAGGTTCCTGCAGGCCTCGGCCGGATCGACCATCAGCGCAATGGCCGAGGCGTAGGGGGCGATCACCATGTCCTCGGACAATCCCCGCTTAAGACCCAGTCCCGGCACGCCGAAGGCTCGGTACTGGTAGTTCAGGTCAACATCAGTCCGGTTGTAGCATGATTCGGAGATCCCCCAAGGCACCCCCATGAGATCCCCGTAGTCTATCTGCTGGCGCACCGCCGCCTTGCAGGTGCTGTCGAGCAGCGTGTTCTCATAGTTGGGCATCACCAGCAGCGGCATGAGGTATTCGAACATCGAGCCGCTCCACGAAACGAGCGCAGGCTCACCCCTCGAGGCGACGAGCAGGCGTCCGAGCGAGAACCAGTGATCCTGGGGAACCTGGCCCAGGGCGATGGCCACGTAGCTGCACAGCCGTGCCTCCGAGGCCAGCAGGTCATAGAAACCGGGGTCACAGCGGCGTTCAGTGACGTTGAACCCGGTCGAGAACAGGTCCCTCGCCGGGTCGAACAGGAAGGTGAAGTCCATTTCCGCCAGCTCGTCGCCCTGCTTGGCCAGAGCCTCTATTTCGAGCAGGCGCTGGCGGGCGCGGCGGCTGGCCTCTCGCAGGGACCGTACAAGGTCGGATTCCCCGGCGCCCTCCGAGGCCATGGGGCCGAGCGATTGGTCGAACATCGACACCTCGCGCAGGGTGGGAGCCTTGTCGAGTTCTGCGATCCTCTCGGCTGTAGTCGGCTTCTGCACCATGGCGCCCTGTCCCTTTGCCTCAGGGCGCGGGAAGGCCGGTCGAAGGTCCTGCAGGCCGTCGGATTCCGCACCCGGCAGCGCCAGCCATGGGGCTGAAAAACGCAGCTCCTCGAGGTGTTCCTCGCATCCACGCTTGAGGGCCTGGGCCCAGGACCTTGCCTCCTCCCCCTCGCCCGCCATCGCGTCGGCAATCTCGGAGGCCTGCTGCGCTGCGCCCTGCAGCAGCGCAAGCGCCGCACGCAGGCCGGTGGGCGCGTTCTCAAGCTCGGCATCAAGCTTGGTAAGCGCGTCGCTCCCGCGCGTCAGCCCGACCAATATCCCCAGCGCGTCGCGCAGGCCGACAAACACTTGCGGCGAGAGGATCCTCTCGTCCGGAAGCTCCCTCAGCCCCGAGCTGTGCGTGAGCAGGTGCCCTGCGAGATTGCCGCTGTCGACGCTCGACACATAGAGGGGTTGAAGCGGTTGCAGCGTGCGGGTGTCATACCAGTTGTAAAAATGGCCGCGGTGGCGCTCGAGCCGCTGCATCGTCGCAAGGGTGTCCCGCGCGCGTCGCAGGAGGCCGCCCGCAGGGATGTACCCCAGGTCCCTTGCGGCGAGGTTGGCCAGCAGCGCCAGGCCCATGTTCGTCGGCGAGGTCCGTGAGGCGACCCTTGGCGCCGGAATCTCCTGGAAATTGTCCGGAGGCAGCCAGTTCTCCTCGGCGGAGACGAACGTGCCGAAAAAATGCCACGTCTTGCGCGCCGTGCGCCTGAGGAACGCCAACTGCTCCGCGTTCAAACGCGGCGCGGCTGCTTCAATCGGCTGGCTGATCCACCAAGCGATCCACGGGGCCGCCAGCCAGAGGCCGAGGATCGGCGCTGCGATGCGCAGCTGTGCCGGTTGCAGCTTGACCAGCAGGAAGCCGCACAACAGGGCGACGACGGGCGCGATCCACATCGTGCCATAGAAGATCGCGAGGTCCGCCCGCGGCGCATCTTCCGATTCCTTGGAAGTCTGCCATTCGAGGAGTCGCTTGTGCGTCACAAGCAGCCGCAGAAGCGTCCTTGCAATGGCATCCATGCTGTTGAATGCGTCGTAGGGCAGAAATGCCAGCGTGAGGAGGACTTGGCCGAGCTGCCGCGCACCCGTACTGACCGCCATCCCCAGGTGCATCGTCAGCGGCAGGTCGCCCGATTTGCGAAGCACGCCGGCCAGAACCGCCAAAAGCCCGGGAACCAGGAGGAGGGCAAGCACCAGCAGCGTTCCCAAGGCTCCGGATTCGGGAAGGACAAGCCAGCTGCCGAGGAGCAGCACCACGAGCGCCGTGGGGATAAGGCTGCGCCTCAGGTTGTCGAATATCTTCCACTGCGAAAGCGTGGAAAGCGGGTTGGCTATCTTCCGGGCGTCAGGTCCCGGAACCCGAGGAAGGAGCCATTGGGTTATCTGCCAGTCGCCGCGGATCCACCTGTGGCGCCTGTCAACGTCCACATTGTAGCGGGACGGGTGTTCCTCGTAGAATTCCACGTCGCTAACGAGGGCGGAGCGGGCGTGGCACGCCTCCAGAAGGTCGTGGCTGAGGATGGTATTCTCCGGGAAGCGCCCGCTCATGGCCTTCTCGAAGGCATCCACGTCGTAGATCCCCTTCCCGATGAACGAACCCTCCCTGAAGACGTCCTGGTACACGTCGGACACCTCGCGCGTGTAGGGGTCGATCCCCGCGTTGCCCGCAAAGAGCCGGACGAACCACGACCGCCGTGCGCTCGGCAGGCTCACGCCAATCCGCGGCTGCAGAATGCCGTACCCCTCGACGACGATCCCGCGATCCGCATCGAAGACCGGGCGGTTCAGCGGATGGGCAATCGTTCCCACGAGCTGGCGGCCGGCATCGCGCGGAAGCTGCGTGTCCATGTCGAGCGTGATGACATACTTGATGGAGGGGAAGATTGCGGTGTTCCCGACGACCTCGGAGAAGTTCTCCCGGCCGCCGCCCCGCAGCAGCGCGTTGAACTCGGCGAGTTTCCCGCGCTTGCGCTCGTATCCCATCCACAGGTTCTCGCCTGCGCTCCAGCGGCGCGGGCGGTGGAGTAGAAAGAAAAGGTCATGGGAGCCGGAAAGGTATCTCCGGTTCAGCATCTCCACCCCCGCCTTCGCCCTCTCCAGCAGCAGGCTGTCCCCCGGCAGGACCTCGGCTGCCGCGTCGCGATAATCGGTCAGCAGCGCGAAGTGGAGATGCTTGTCCCGATTCGAGAGGTGATGAATCTCGAGGATCTCGATCAGGCGGTCGACGCCTTCCAGGCTCGAGAGCATCGTTGGAACGACCACCATGGTGCTGCAGTCGGCCGTGATGCCGGAGGAGAAGTCCATCCGGGGGAGCAGGCGCGGCTTTATCAGCAACGTGGACAGCCAGTTCACCAGGGCCACGGCCAGCTGGCTCGCGCAGAGGGCCAGCACCGCGGCGAACAGGGCAATCTTCCATGGCGGCACTTCGGGCGTCAGCGCCAGCCGGACCGGCACGAGCATTGCAAGCACGGTCAGCACGCCGATGCCGCCCACATAAAATGCGATGGGAAACCGGTGGATGGTTCTTTCGACGATCGAGCGCCGCGGCCACCGGACAGCCACGCTGCGCCCCAGAGCCGGCTGACCCTTGTCTATAAGATAGTAGCCGACATGGGCGGTCCGGTCCTCGCGCCCCAGTCGCAGGGCGCTCTCGGCCGCGAGTCGAACCGCGTGCCGCGCAATGTCCGCCTCCGGGAGCTGGCTGTGCCGGGCAAAAAACTCGATCGCGTGGCGATAGCGGTCGCGGGTGGCAAAATCCATCGAGCTGTAGACGCCCGCCGGCTCGGAGCGCAGGATCTTCTCGACCAGGCTGAGCGCCTCGACGAACTCCTTCCAGTCGGTGGCGCTCAGGAGACGAAGGCTGGCGATGCTGTGGCTAACGGAAACCTGGTCGGCCGCCTGGTTCTGACTCTCCTGCTGGGCCAGCTGCTCGACGGACCGGCCTTCCTCCGCCAGCCGCTGCTCAAGCCAGCCTCGGGCAAGGTGAAGCACGGGACTCTGGCGCGAGAGGCGCTGGCTGAATTCAGCGACAAACGAGCTGGTCAGGGGAGGGTCGGACTTGGCAATGTCCGCCACAACGACCACGAGGCGCGACGGGCTCCGCTCCGCCACCTCCTGGAGGCGATCCACCCACATGTCCGCCAAGTTGCGGTCCATGCGGGCAAGGGCAAGGCGTGCGGTGATGCGATTGAGGTTCTCTATCAGGCCCAGACGCAGCATGATGGGGATGGCCCACAACTCCCCCAGCTTGAGGTGATTCACCGTCTGATATGCGGCTATGAAGCCGCTGAGAGGCGCCACGTCGATCTGAGCGTCAACGTGCGCGATCATTTCAAGCACGATGTCGTAGACCCGCGGCAGGCCCGCGGAGGGGCCGCTTAGGAGGCGCGGCAGCTCCCTGCTGTAGCCCCGGGGCAGATGCCGGCGGGCCATTTGGATCTGCTCCTCAATGAGGTAGAAATTGTCCAGGAGCCATTCGGCGGCGGGCGTGATCCTCCTGCTCGGATCCACGGCGAGCGTCGCGCGGTTGAAGGCCCGAAGACCCTGCTCGTTTTTGCCCAGCCGCACCAGCAGGCGGTTGGAGCCGTGGAGAATGGCCGCCCTGTGGTCCGCGGCAAGCGCCTTGGCATGGCGCGAGAGTTGCTCGGCGCTGAACAGCTCAGCCCGCAAAGGGGGTTCGCTCGCGGCTGGGCGCGGGTGGGTCTGCTTGGCGATCCAACTCTGCCAGTGTGACGAAGGACTCTGCATTGGGTTCTTCGATTCCAGTCGCAATCCGGGTCGACGACCGACCCGTCGGATTACAGTCAATGAGTCGAGCGGCGAGTTCCTTTCGAACCCAGAGCCTGCCGGCTTGCGCTGAACCGCTGCGGAGCATCGTGCGCGATGCAGCCCCCAGGCACGATAGGCGCGGAGATCAACGTGCAGACAGGCTCGCCGGGAAGGAGTGTTCTCAACCTGCCGCCATTGTGCGCCATGTCTTTAGGAAAGCGTATGGGGTGTTCCTCCCAGTTGCCTTGTCCTGCGGTGTCCCCTCCGTCGCGATCGGGGGCCGTCCCCACGGCGACCGATGCTCCTCCAAACCTCGGGTTTAACCCCACAGACCGACGGTAAGGATTGGATTACATTGGGTTGCCCGGGGGCGCGCCCGCAGCGGGGCCGTCATGGTCGCACCCAATGCGGCCTTCCAGCGTCGGTCACTTTGAAGGCCCATTCAGATCCCCTATATCCTACCCAACATTATGAATGACGGACTCGACGCCCTGCTCGTGCAAGTGCGGCAACTGGAAAGAGAAATCGTGGAAGAGACCCAAAAAAGGGGCCCAGTTCTGCTACACGTTCAAGGACCGAAAGGCCCATTTCACCGAGGCCGCGAAGGAGAAGCACAGGCGGGCTCGCATCGGCTTTCACCGCTACCTCCTCAACTCCCGGTTTCTCGTGGTCATCACGTCGCCCGTCATCTGGATGTGCGCGATACCCATACTCCTCTCCGACTTGGTCGCCTCCGTCTGCCAGGCGATCTGCTTTCCAATCTACGGCATCCCTAAAGTCGACCGCAGCGAGTACATCTCGTTCGACCGCCACCACCTCACGTATCTAAACCTGGCTGAAAAGCTGAACTGTGAATATTGCGCGTATGCGAACGGGATACTCGCCTATTTCACCGAGATCGCCGCGCGCACCGAACAGCACTGCTGTCTCATCAAGCACGCCAATTGCTCGAAGTGCGCCCACAGCCGCTACAAGAAGTTCGTCGATTTTGGCGATGCCGAGGGATACCGAGAGCATGTGGAGCAGGTCCGCCGGTCGTACCGCGACATCGAATCACCCGCAGCAGCAGTAGCAGTAGCACCCGACTCCCAAAACGGCCCCACCCTTTGATTCGGGCGGAAAAGCCCGCGGTTAGGTCTTTCCCTGCAGCTTTGCGATCAGCTTCTCGGCTGTCTCAAGCTTCGTCTGCAGGTCGGCAGCCGCGGCCTTGGAATCGGCCAACTGCGCCTGGAGCGCGGCTTCGTCATTCTTGGCCTGGTTCAACTGGTCCAGCATCACCTTCGCCTGGGCCTGGGCAATCTCCACCTCTCCCTGATGCTTTATGGAGACAACCTTGGCATCTTCCATCTGCGTCTGGAATTCGGTCGCTATCACCCTGGCCTTGTCCAGATCCGTTTGGAGATCGACGTCGCCGTCCTTGATCTTGTCGAGATCGGTTTGGCGCTGGACTGATTCGACCTTGATTTCATCCATCCGCTTCTGAATCCGGGCCGTGGCGGCCTTGGCCTCGGCCACCTGAGTCTGCAACAGGAGCACGGTGGCCTGGGTCTGATTCAATCGATTCTGATTCTGGGCGATGGTCTGATTCCGGTCGCCAAGCTGGCTCCAGAACAGGAGCACTGCGATCAGGAGGACCGCCGAAAGCACACCAAGGGTGATGGTCAATATGGGCCTCTTCGCCGGGGCGGGAACACCGGTGTCCGCAGGCCTTGTGTCGTTGGCCGCCGTCTTGGCGGGGGTTGCAGCCAGAGTCACGGATTTCGCCGGAGTGGGTGTGGGTGTTGGAGCATCAGGCATGGCGAGACAAAGCTACTCCGAGCCAAAGGCTCGCGGTATGGGGTATTACCCCACTTGGGAATCGGCAGTCACAGCCTGATGCGCGGCTTGCCCCCAAGTCCGGATCCAGGCGGCGGGCGCGAAACCCGCCAGCCAGCGCCCGCCTAAAGTGAGGTAGCCGACTTGCCGGCAGGTGAAGGGAACAGCTCCTCCAACTCCCCCATCACATCGTCACTCTTTCTGTCCAGACGAGACAAAGGATCCGAAAGGGCAATCGCGTCGGCTTCGTCTTGTGCAAGGCGCGGCACGCGATGCAGCCGCTTCTCAGCCTCAAGCCAGATTTCGTTATCTAGGCCGCAGGGGCATCCCCTCTGCCTCCAAAGTACCTCCGCCTCCACGGCGATCTCCAAATGGGTTGGAATCAGCCGCTGGCTTGCCGAAAAATGGGGTGACGTTACAGGTGCCTTTGTTCTCTTTTTCTTCATGTTAAAGCTAATGCTAGTCTGGGTTTGTAAGGATAGCCTTTTCAGGATGGGAGCTGCGTTTGAAGCGCCCCGTCAAGCGGGGCCGGATTCCACTGACAGGGCGGGCATGATATTTCATTGCCCACCCCGATGTCTTAACCCCTAGGCTCTCCCCCAGTTCGGAACCGGGGGCGCAGGAATAGGGTAGGCCCAGAATTGGGCCAAGCCGTGCTTAATTCCAGTAGCCTTCGGTGAACTTGTAGGCGTTGCCCTGCTGCTCCCAGCGCGGTGCGACCCACACTGAATTCGAGCTCGGGGGAAGCTCCCAGTGCCCGGACATCCACTCGTACCGGTCATTGCGCCAGGTCCAGTAGCCGGCGAGCCACACATGCTGCGGCGACGGCTGGGCGAGGACGGTCTCCTGCTGCAACGCCGGCGGGGCCTGGGTGACGATAGTCGTGCTCACGGCGGGCGCCGGAGAAGAGGTGGTCACATAGGCGGGGTTTCCATAGGGGGCGTTTGCGACGACCACCGTGGGGCTGGCAACCGCAGCCTGGGATGTCATCACCGTCGTGGTCACGGCCCTCGTGGGAGGAGGAGGAGGCGGCGCGGAGACGACGTGCGATTCCGGTTCGGTCGAGCAACCAACTAGAAAGAGGAAGCCAAAGGCTGAGCAATATGCGAGCACGGGAGCGAGCAGGCGCGCCGGGCGAGCGGGGACCGTCTGCGAGGAAATACCAAGGATAGGGATTCTCATGGGTTCACCTTATCCCGACGTCGGCTCGCGCACCATGGGGTGTTCAACCCTCTGAAGATGAGGCAAGGCGATCCGCCTCTCGGAAATCAGGACGGGGTAGTGCGGCGTCCTCGTCGTCCACAGGACCAGGAAAGCCTCCTTTCAGCGGGAATGCGCCGCCCGCGGTGCAAGATCTCGCGCATTAGGGGCGGGTAACACCCCATTCTGCCGCGAAACGCCGTAGGCTATTGTGGCGTTCCGGACGAACCAAGAGACGACCATTGGTCATCGACACCGCTTCGCCGTCTCCTCTCCGCGATCATCAACATGAACAAAACCCACCTCCACAGACTGGCGACTGCACTCGCCTTCACGACAATGCTGGGAATCGGGTCCCTGCCGTCCGCCAAAGCGGCCTCGTTCCCGGCGCTCAACAATCCCAGCTCGGCAGAGACGCATCCCGGCAAAATTGTGTGGGCCGAGCTCTTCACGTCCGATTCCGCTGCCGCGACGAAGTTCTACACCGGAGTGTTCTCCTGGACCGCCGCCACGGTCGAGCAGCACGGCGAAACCTACACGGTCTTCAGCAATGGGGGGCGCCCGGTGGCCGGACTCAGGCAGCGCACCAACACGACGTCGGGTCACCCCTCCCGCTGGATCCACTACGTATCGGTGGCCAACATCGATTCGGCTCTTTCGACCGTCGCAAAGGCTGGCGGCGAAGTGCGGGCGCCGGCCCGCAAGTTCCCCAGTATGGGCTCTCTCGCCATCGCAACAGACAACGAGGGCTCGCCCTTCGGCATCCTCCAGTCGACCTCGGGCGACGTCGCCGATAACGAGCCGACGAACGGCAGCTGGAACTGGTGCCATCTCTTCGTCAAGAACCCGAAGAATGCGGCCGATTTCTACCGCCAGGTCTTCAACTATGACGTCACACCCGATTCCCGCACTGGGAGCGGGAGCGAATTGCTTTTTTCAAGCGGCGGCGTGAATCGCGGAGGAGTGTCCGTTCTGCCGAATCGGGAAGATGCAAAGCCCGGTTGGCTCGGCGTCATACGCGTCGCAAATCTTGACGAGACCCTCGCGCAGGTGCCGACGCTCGGTGGGGAGGTCATGGTAGCTCCCCATGACGCCGCATTTGGAAGCCGATTCGCTGTCATCGCCGACCCGACGGGCGGCACCGTCGGCCTAGTGCAATACATCGACAACGCCAATCCGGCCAACCGCCCATGAAAACCACCTATAAAATCGTTCTGACTGCCCTAGTCCTCTCGGGCGTCCAATTCGTGCTCGCCGGCTGCGTCGCAGACGTGGGCGTCGAAGGCGGTTATCGAGGCGGCGGACCATGGTATCACGACGGGGGATGGATGGACGGCGGTCGCTGGGGCGGGCCGCGAGGCGGCGTGGGCATAGACCTCCATCCGCCAGGGTTCCGGCGCTGACGGTCATCTCGCTTTCGCCCCGTCCGGAAGACACCGGCGGGGTGTCACGGCTACTTGGGTGGCCGGTAGAGGACTTGGTCCTCCCGACGGCAGGCATCTTGGACTATAACTATTGGCTAGCGTAAGACGCCTGCTGCGGCTTCCTGGTCGACACGGCTTTCCCAGCCATCTTGGGCGTCTATTTGAAGATGTCCCACTTCCAGCCCCGGATCTCGGGCATGTCCTCGCCGTGCTTGTCGATGTACTGCTTGTGCTCGACCAGCTTGTCCTTGAGCTGCTGCTTCAGGTAGGCGCCCTTGGCGCCGGACTGCGGCAGACGGTCCACGGCGTCCATCACCAGGTGGAAGCGGTCCATCTCGTTCAGGACCGTCATGTCGAACGGCGTGGTGATCGTGCCCTCCTCCTTGTAGCCGCGGACGTGGAAGTTGACGTGGTTCGTGCGCCGGTACGTCAGGCGGTGAATGAGCCATGGATACGCATGAAAGGCGAAGATCACCGGCCGGTCCCTGGTGAAGAGCTCGTCGAAGTCCGTTTCGCTCAGCCCGTGCGGATGCTCGGTCTGCGGCTCCAGCTTAAAAAGGTCGACCACGTTCACCACCCTGACCTTCAGCTCCGGCAGGTGCTCGCGCAGGATCGAGACCGCCGCAAGCGTCTCCAGCGTCGGCACATCGCCGCAGCAGGCCATGACCAGGTCGGGCGGCGAACCCTGGTCGTTGCTGGCCCACTGCCAGATGCCCACGCCCTCGGTGCAGTGCTTCACGGCCGCGTCCATCGTGAGCCACTGGGGCGACGGATGCTTCCCCGCGACCACGACATTGACGTAATGGCGGCTTCGCAGGCAGTGGTCCATGACCGACAGCAGGCAGTTCGCATCGGGCGGAAGGTAGACCCGGACAACCTCGGCCTTCTTGTTGACCACGTGGTCGATGAACCCCGGGTCCTGGTGCGTGAAGCCGTTGTGGTCCTGGCGCCACACGTGCGAGGCGAGCAGATAGTTCAGGGACGATATCTTCCGGCGCCACGGCAGCTGGGAGGTGACCTTGAGCCACTTGGCGTGCTGGTTGAACATCGAGTCCACGATGTGGATGAACGCCTCGTAGCAGTTGAAGAGCCCGTGCCGGCCCGTGAGCAGGTAGCCCTCAAGCCATCCCTCGCACTGGTGCTCGCTGAGCATCTCCATGACCCGTCCAGTGGGAGCCAGGAACTCGTCGTTTGGAACCGTCGCCGCGTCCCACTGGCGGCGGGTCGCCTCGAAAAGGGATTCCAGCCCGTTGGACAGCGTCTCGTCCGGCCCAAAGACCCTGAAATTGCGCCCCTCTGCGTTGAGTTTCGTAACGTCGCGCAGGAAATGCCCGAGCACGTGCGTGTCCCCGGGGCCCACGGTGCCCCGGGTCGGCACGGCTTGCGCGTAGTCGCGGAAATCGGGCATCCTCAGGTCGCGGAGCAGGATGCCCCCGTTGGCGTGGGGATTCGCGCCCATGCGCCGTTCGCCCTTTGGGGGAAGCTCCGACAACTCCGGCCTCAGACGGCCCGCCCCGTCAAAGAGCTCCTCAGGCCGATAGCTCCTCAGCCAGTCCTCGAGCTGCTTGAGATGCTCCGGGGGTGACGCGGGCGTCACGAGAAGCGGCACCTGGTGGGCCCTGAACGTGCCCTCCACCTGCAGTCCGTCGACCACCTTCGGCCCGGTCCAACCCTTGGGCGAATTGAGGACGATCATGGGCCAGCGCGGGCGCACCATGTTTCCGCGGACGCGGGCGTCCGCCTGGATCTCTTTGATCCGCCCCACCGCCGAGTCGAGGGCGGCGGCCATCGCCTCGTGCATAAGCTCCGGCTCGTGCCCCTCGACGAAAATGGGCGCCCACCCGTACCCCCGCAGAAGCTGCTCAAGCTCCTCGTGGGTGATCCGGGCAAGCACGGTCGGGTTGGAGATCTTGTAGCCGTTCAGGTGCAGGATCGGAAGCACCGCCCCATCCGTCACCGGATCAAGGAACTTGTTCGAATGCCAGGCCGTCGCGAGCGGCCCGGTCTCGGCCTCGCCATCTCCCACGACGCAGGCGACGACCAGGTCGGGATTGTCGAAGACGGCGCCGAACGAGTGGCTGAGGGAATAACCCAACTCGCCGCCTTCGTGGATCGAGCCCGGGCACTCCGGGGACGCATGGCTGGGAATTCCGCCTGGGAACGAGAACTGGAGAAACAGCTTACGGAGCCCGGCCTCATCCTGGCTGATATCGGGGTACACCTCGCTGTAGGTGCCCTCAAGGTAGGTATTGCCCACCACCGCCGGGCCGCCGTGCCCGGGACCCGAGACGTAGATCATGTCGAGGTCGAACTTCTTGATCACCCGGTTGAGGTGCGCGTAGATGAAGTTCTGCCCCGGGGTCGTGCCCCAGTGGCCCAGGAGCATGTGCTTGACGTCCGCGAGCGTCAGCGGCCGTTTCAGCAGCGGGTTGTCGAAGAGATAGATCTGGCCGACCGACAGATAATTGGCGGCCCGCCAGTAGGAATCGATCAGACGCAGCTGCTCGGCCGTGAGTGTCTTGGTGTTAGGCTTCATGCTTTGAGAGTGATTCGCCCCATTTTCGCCACCGAACTTCGCACCGCTGGCGAATTGGCGCAACCCGACTATAACCGCCGCGCTCAGATCCGGCCTGATTATAGGGGACTCTACCCTTCGGCGCGGCGACGCAACATGGGGTGTAACCAGCATGAAGCCGCTGCGGGTCGGGCGTCGGAGGTTTGCCGAGGAGGCGGATGGGGCGTCCTCACGCCGGTTGCCGATCTCGCAGGCCCGCCCCAAGGGCCTATTCAATCCTCAGCCGCCTGAGCACCGGTATCTTCACAAAATCCAGGGCAAGGGCGAAAAGCGCCGCTGCCAGGAGCAGGCCTCCCACCACGAGAATGGAAAGGGGGGCCATCGCTATTCCACAAATCGCAAGAGTCGAGGCTATGAGGATGTCCGCAGCGGACGACCCGACGAGCCAGGGGCTTGGACGAGAGCACCACATGTGCCGGCGCTCTCGATTCGTGTACGTCGTCGCCTGGTTGCCGAACACAATGACCAAAAAGGCCAGGGTTCTCAGCGTCTCGAGACCGAAACCAAGGCGATACCTGCCGAACGTGACGGCGGCCATGCAGAAGGCCAGCTCGGCGATTCCCATGACGACGCCCGCGACCGTCAATCCGCCGATCCGCCAGGCATTCGGCACCGGCGACGGCCGCACGTTGTCCGTTGCCAGCGACATCCCGAGCAGGTCGCCGGTCAGCATGATGATCACCATCAGCATCGGGGTCAGGATCGCGTGCCCGGTCATGACGAGGCACACGGCCAGGAAGAGGATCTGCACGGTCTTCTTGGTGACCGAATTGAGCGCATAGGTCAGGATGCGCTGAAATGCCATGCGGCCTTCCTTTACCGAGGCGACAATGCCGCCGAGTCCCGGCTTCGTCAGCACGACGCCGGCCGCGGACTTGGCGACATCGGTCGCCGTGGAGACCGCGACCCCCATCTGCGCCTGCCGGAGCGCCGGCGCGTCGTTCGCGCCATCGCCGCACATGCCGACCGTGTGCCCGGCCTTCTGAAAGGCCTTCACCAGGTCGTATTTTCCCTCGGGCAACACGCCGGCAAAGACCGCGAAATCCTCGGCTCGCACTTTGTCAGGGATCGGCCCCGGCGGACAGACCGCCCCGTCAAGGCCCACGGTGCGCGCCACAATCGCCGCCGTCACGGGAGCGTCACCCGTGATCATTATCGTGCGGACTCCCAACGTGTGCAGCTCGCTCACCAGCGCCGCGGAATCCGCCCGTGGCGTGTCCCCCAGGCCGATGATGCCGGCGAGCTTGAGCGCCCCCGGCGGACCGATCGCCACAGCCAGCGCCCTGATGCCCTGCGCCTCCATCTGACTTGCAATCGCGGGCGCCTCAGGCACCGCCTGCGTAAGGCCCACAATGGCCTCGAAGGCCCCCTTGACTGCGCGCACCGTGGCGCCGCTCAAGTCCAACGCCGTCGACTCGGACATCTTTGTGGCGGAGTCGAAGGGCACAAATTTGACTAGCCTTGGCAGATCGGACGCGACGGACCGTGCGGCGGCGGCGCGAATGGCCGCGTCCACGGGGTCCTGCCCGCCCTCCGAGCTTGCAAGAGCAGCTATCCCGAGGACATGCGACTCGTCGAAGCCGGGCATAGGGTGCGTGTCGGAAACCTTGAGCTCGTTGAGGGTCAGCGTGCCTGTCTTGTCCGCGCAAAGCACGTCGATGCTTGCCGCCTCGTCGACGGCGGAAAGCCGGGTCAGAAGAACGTCAAGATGCGCCAGATTCCGGGCGCCGAGAGCCTCCGCCAGGGTGAAGGTTGCCGGCAGCGCCACCGGTATCGAGGCCAGGACCCCCGTGAGCACAAGCGGGATGACCTCGCCGGCCGGCAGCTTGAGGATGTGGGCGTAGGCCGCCATGATCGCGATGACCGCGCCGTTGAAAATGGCGAGATTTCGAACGACGCGCACGACCGCCTTCTGCTGCGTGCTTTCGACGTGCGCGATGCGCACTAGTTCCGCGGTGCGCCCGAATTTCGTGCGCGGTCCGGTCGCGGTGACCTCCGCCACAGCCTCGCCTCGGCGCACCAACGCGCCCGCATACGTCTGAAGGCCGGGGCCGGCCTCGACGGGTATGGATTCGCCGGTGAGCATGGACTGATCGAGCAGAACCTCGCCCCCGGTGATGCGCACGTCCGCGGCCACCACGGCGCCGACCGAAAGCTTCACGGTGTCGCCGGGAACAAGCGCGGAGGCGGGCACGTTCGCCCAGACACCGTCCCGGAGCACCGACGCGCTGAGCGCGAGCCGTGATCTCAGCGCGGCAAGAGTCGCCTGCGCCTTCCCTTCCTGAAGGAATCCGAGAGCTGCGTTGAAGGCCAGGAGCACCACGATGATCGACGCCTCGACGTATCTGCCGAGGGCAAGCTCGAGCACGATCGCTGCCTCGAGCATCCACGGGACAGGCGCCCAGAACTTGGCCAACGCCCGGCGAATGGGACGCAGCGTCGTGTCGGGTATTGTGTTCGGACCAACCTTGTCGAGCCGCAGGCGCGCCTCTGCACTCGCGAGGCCCGTGGCGGGAGGAACATTCGGCGCGGGCGAGTCCGGAGTCATCGGGTCGCCCCTCGAGTCGGCTGCGGCGGCTCCGCGCCGAGCGGACCCGAGGGCGGCCCCGCCAGACAGGGTTCCGTCTCGCGGATTGCGGACGGGATGCGCAACGAGCCGGAGCCGATCGCAGACACGCGGGTCGCCCTGGATTTCACGCGCAAGCTCCCGCGATGAATCCGGCTGCCGGCCTGCTTGGCTGAAACTCGATCATCACGCCGCACCATGCCGGTCCGCCAACGACTTAACAATGGGGTGTTCAACCCAAGGGGAGCACACCAAGAGGCGCGCCGGACAGGGTTACACCCCATATCTTGGGGGTGATGTTGAGCGCATTCTGAGCTGTCGACAAATGACAGATTCATACGCCTCGGACGGGGCCGCCCGCCCGTTGCCATTACGCCGCAAATTCATGAATTCTTCCGCTCCCCTCATTGCCTCGCCTTCAGGCACCAACGCTGCCCAAACGCACAAAGTCCCGCAGAATCGCCGGCCGCGCTCGAATCAAGCCCAGCCAGGGAGCAGGGCCGCATCCGCCGCAAAGCCGCCGGCTGAGGGCCCGGCGAGTTTCATCCTCTACACATGCAGGGAGCTGACCCTCGTCTGCCTGCCCCCGGGCCCCGCTCCCCGCCACACGCTCCAAGACGCCGCCTATCTGACCGGCGTGCACCCGGAAATGCTCAGGTACTACTGCCGTCTCGGCCTGCTGGATGTCGGACTGGATCCGGTGACCGGAGAGCCGACCTTCGACAACAATGCCCTGGAGGAGATCAGCCGGATCGAGCATTTTCGGCGGTATCTCGGGGTGCACCGCCGCGCTCTGCCGCTAATCTGCCAGCTTCGGCGCGAATGCGAGCGCATGCAGATCAAACTCGCCTTTCTGGGCGACACATGGTCCGAGGGCGCATGGAGCCGGCGCAGGTAGGCAGGCCCAGACGCGTCCGGGAATGGGGTAACACCCCATAGTCCCGCCGCTGCCCGAGAGGCTAAACTTCCGGTCGGGAAACGAGGATCGTTTCCTTACGCCGCAGAGCGCCCTCAATCATGAAGAAAAACACCAAGGCCAAAGGCCCCCGGGTTCGCTCCGAGCCCGCCGATAGCGACATTCGCGCCTATGCCTACCACCTCTACCTGCAGGGCAGCCGTGAGCCCGGACACGACACCGACGACTGGCTGGAGGCCAGGGCCTGCCTGAAGGCGAACATACCCTCGAACGCGTCGAGAACTCGCCTCCACCGGCACCTCAATGGGCTGTAATGCGGCGGACTCCCCGTCGCGCAATGACGGATCACGAGAGGGCCTCAGGATTTCACGCCGCGTTCTTTGATCAAGCCGCCCAGAAGTCATCCAGGGCCAAGGCTCCCCAACTCCTGATACAAATGGTCTCTGAAATCACACCGCCGGCGGGGGTCGAGGCGATTGTCGCAGCCGGCGTGACAAAATGGTTCGGCGAGGGCGACACCAAGGTCACGGCTGTGAACGACGTCGGGCTCACCGCCCACTTTGGCGAGATGCTGTTCATCGTCGGGCCCTCGGGCAGCGGCAAGACCACGCTCCTAAGCATGCTTTCCGGCATCCTTCGTCCCAACTCGGGCACGGTCATGGTCAAGGGAGCCGACATCTGGACGCTGAGCAACGACCAGCTCGCAGACTTCCGGCTCAACACGGTCGGTTTCGTCTTCCAGGACTACCATCTGTTTCCGCGGCTTACCACGGCCGAGAATGTGGCGATACCGCTGATCCTGAAGCAGCGCGACTGGAACGAATCGATCGACGAAGCGCGAAAATACCTCGAGATCGTCGGCCTGAAGAACCGGAGTGAAATACTCCCCGTGAAGCTCTCTGGCGGCGAACAGCAGCGTGTGGCGATCGCCCGCGCCATCGTCGGCGGCCCGCAGATCCTGATCCTCGACGAGCCAACGGCCTCCTTGGACGGCGATACAGGCAGAACAATCATCTCCTTCGTGAAGGAACAGATCCTCAATGAGAACCGCTGCATCCTGATCGTCACCCATGATGCGCGCATCAACGAGTATGCGGACCGGATCCTCCATATGGAGGACGGACACCTCTCCGCCCAGGACAAGGGAACCGAATGAGCGCCCCCGAACCCGACCCCGAAACCAAGCCTGCCATGCCCGAGGAAAAAATGGTCGCGCCCAAGGCCGAAGCGGCAGCCGATCAAAAACCCGAAGCAGCTGCATCCGAAGGGAAGCCCGGCGCCAAGGCTGCCGAACCCAGGCCGGATGCGAAGGCCGCGGAGCCCGCACAGCCTGATGCAAAGGCGGCCGATTCCAAGCCAAGCGACAAGGCGGCGAAGCCCAAGCCGGATCCCAAGGCCCTTGAGCTTGCCAAGCCGGATGCAAAGACAGCCGATCCAAAGCCAAACGGCAACGCGGCGGAACCGGCAGCGCCCGCAGCGAATGCGTCGAGGCCAAGGTTTGACGCCAGAAACAAGATCATCTTCGCGCTCTCGATACTGGGCGTCCTGGCCGCAATCGTCGCCGCCTACGTCTTTGGAATTGAGAGGAAGGCTCAGCCCCCCGCCTTTGCGCCCGTCAGCAGCCCCTACGAGTCTGCCATCTACGCGAACGGCATCATCGAAAGCGACCAGTCGAGCGGCTCAAACATCAACATCTATCCCGAGGTTTCGGGCCCCATCACCAAGGTGCTTGTGCGCGAGGGCCAGGAGGTGTCGGCCGGCGACCCGCTCTTTGTCATCGACGATTCGGTGCAACGGGCGGTCACGGAGCAGTTGCGCCTTCAGGCTGAGGCATCCCTTGCGCTGCTGAACGAACTGAAGGCGCAGCCGAGGCCGGAGACGCTGGCGGTCGCCGAGGCGCAGGTGGGCCTGGCGGACGCCAACCTGAAGGCCGTTCGCGACCAGGATGACAAGGACCACGCCTCCTACGACATCGACCCGAAGTCGATCAGCAAGGACGCGCTGGACACCGCGGACGACGCCGTCAGGCAGGCGGCGTCCAGCCTGGACGTGGCCCGCAAGCAGTTCGACCTCACCAAGGCCGGCGCGTGGAGCTACGACATCGCCAACCAGGAGGGGCAGTATGAGGCCCTCAGGCAGGCCTACGAGGCGGCGAACGCGCTCCTGGTCAAGTACTCAGTCAAGGCGCCGATCGCAGGGGTCGTGCTCTCCGTGTACGCCGCGACCGGCAGCTACGTGTCGCCGCAGGGCGCCTATGACCCCTACACGCAGGCATTCGACCAGCTGGTGATCATGGGGCCGCCGCAGGACTACCTGGCCGTGCGCTGCTTCGTGGACGAGATCATGGTCTCGCGCCTGCCGTCCAAGTGGCACATCACGGCGCAGATGTCCATTGCCGGCACCGACATCAAAGTGCCGCTCGAATTCGTCCGGGTGCAGCCCTATGTCTCTCCGAAGATCGAGCTGTCCAACCAGCGCCAGGAGAAGGTCGACCTGCGGGTGCTACCGGTGCTCTTCCGGTTCCAGAAGCAGGACATCCCGGTATATCCCGGCCAGCTCGTGGACGTCTACATAGGAAAGAAGTAGCGGCCCGACCCGACTTCAAAAAGGTTAACATGATGAGCGGCCTTCGACCATCAGCGCAGCGAGCCGCCGGCCTCGGCCTCCTGATGGCGACGCTCGGCGGGTGCGCGGTCGGCCCCGACTTCGTGCGTCCGGCACCGCCGGATTCGGGCCGCTATACGCGCGAGGCGCTTCCCGCGGCCACGGCCGCCGCCGACGGCAAGTCCCAGAACCTGGCGTCGACCTCCGCGCTGAAGGCCGACTGGTGGCGGCTCTTCGGCTCGGCGCAGCTGAATACCGTCGTCCAGCAGGCGCTCGCCAACAACCAGACCCTCCAGGCGGCGGAGGCCAGCCTGCGCCAGAGCCAGGACAACCTGCGCGCCGGCTATGGCGTATACTTCCCGACCGCCAGCGCCGAACTGGACGCCCGCCGCCAGCATACCGCCGCTTCGCAGCAGGGCCTGCGCATTCCGAGCTCGACCTTCGACCTGGTCACGCTGAGCGGCACCGTCAGCTACGCGCTCGACGTGTTCGGCGGCGAACGCCGGAAGGTGGAGGGGTTGCGGGCCCAGGCCGACTACCAGCGCTACGCGGGGATGGCGGCCTACCTGGCGCTCTCCGCGAACGTCGTGAACACCTGCATCGCGCGCGCGGCCTATTCCGAACAGATCCGGGCGACCGAGCAGCTGGTCGACCTGGAAAGGCAGCAGCTCCTGCTCGCGGAGGCCCAGGTTCGCGCCGGGACGGCCCCGTACTCGAGTGCGCTCGCCGTCCGCGGGTTGATCGCGGCGAACGAGGCGCTGCTGGCGCCCCTGCGGCAGAAGGTCAGCCAGACCGAGGACCTGCTTGCGACGCTGGAGGGCGTCGTGCCCGCAAAGGCCGTGCTTCCCGACATCGGGCTGGCCTCGCTTTCGCTGCCGTTGGACCTGCCGGTGAGCGTGCCTTCGGATCTGGTGCGCCAGCGCCCCGACATCCTGGAGGCCGAGGCGCAGCTGCACGCGGCCAGCGCGGACATCGGTGTCGCAACCGCCGCGATGTTCCCCAGCTTCAGCCTGAGCGGCACCTATGGCGGCTCCGGATCGAACTTCGGCAACCTGTCGGCGGCGAGCGGAAGGTTCTGGAGCCTCGGCCCCTCGGCCACGATTCCGCTCTTTCAGGGCGGCACCCTTTGGTACGGCAGGAAGGCGGCGATCGACGCATTTGAGCAGTCGCAGGCAACCTATCGGCAGACCGTTCTGGGCGCATTCGGCCAGGTTGCGGACTCGCTGACAGCGCTGGAACACGATGCCGAGGAGCTCGGCGCGCAGGTCGACGCCCGGCGCGACGCGCAAGAGGCCCTTGGCCTCCTGCAGGCCAACTACCGCGCCGGCCTGGTCTCCTACACGGACGTGCTGGTGGCGGACGTGCAGCTCCACCAGGCGACCATCGGCTATCTGCAGGCCGTCGCACAGCGCCACCAGGACACCGTCGCCCTGTTTGTCGCCCTGGGAGGCGGCTGGTGGAACGGGAAGGACCCGGCTGCGGAAGGCGGGGCACCGTGAAGTACAAGGGAATCCTGCGAATCGGCTTCAAGCTGCTGGTCAACGACAAGGGCAAGTTCTCGGCGCTGCTGATCGGGATCACGTTCGCCGTGTTCCTCATGATGCAGATGACTGCGATGTTCGCCGGCATCTTGAACCGCGCGTACTCGACCGTCACCAACATCGGGGCTGCAATGTGGGTCATGGACCCGGCGGTCAACACCGCCTCCAGCGCAATTCCCGTGCCCGACTATCTGCTGGACGCGGTGCGCAGCATGGACGGAGTCAGCTACGCGGTGCCGCTCTTCATCGGCGGTGCCATGGTCAAGCTCGAGGACGGCACCTTCCAGTCGGTCAGCGTCGTCGGCCTTGACGACGAGAGCCTGTTCGGCCGGCCGGAACTCGAGCAGGGCAGCATCCAGGAGATCTACAACGACAACACGTTCTTCGCGGTCGACGACGCCGAGTTCGAGAAGCTGGAGAGCCCGAAGATCGGCACGTCCTTCGAGCTCAACGACCACCGCGGCACCATCGTGGGCATCGCCCGGGTCGCCTCGAACGGGCTGAACGGCGTGCCCACGCTCTACACGACGTACCATCGCGCGATCGAGTACATCCCGTCGACGCGATTCACCATCTCCTACATCCTCGTGCAGCCGAAGAACGCCGCCGCCGTCGCCGGCATCCAGCAGCAGGTCGCCAAGCTGGGCTACGTGGCCTTCACCAAGGACCAGTTCAACCAGCGCATCTCCGACTTCTACACCTACAAGACCGGGATAGGCACCAACATCCTCCTCATGACGGTGATCAGCTTCATCGTGGGGCTGTCGATCTCGGGCCAGACCTTCTACACGTTCATCCTTGAGAACCTCGAGAAATTCGGCGCGCTCAAGGCCATCGGCGCGAAGGGGCGCGAGCTGGTGTACATGATCCTGTTCATGGCGACCTTCACGGCGCTGACCGGTTATGGACTGGGCGTCGGCCTGGTGACGCTGATGATCTCGATCGCGAAATACCGCCTGCCCAATTACGCGGCGATGATCACGTTCTGGAACCTGGGCCTGGCCTTTGGCATGGTCCTGCTGATCGCCGGGATTTCCAGCTATGTGGGCGTCCGAAAGGTCCTGAAAGTGGAGCCATTCGACATCTTCAGAGGCTAGGCCTCCGCACCCGCCACCAAACGAGAAACGGAACAGGACTTGGCCCTTTGGTGACCGTCGGGCGGCGATGACGTGGCGGCAGGGGCCGGGTCGTTTCACGAAAGCCGAGCATGGGAGGAAGCCCAAAGTGAACAGCAACTTTGATAGGGTTACACCCCATTTTCCGCGCCGAACTCCAGGCGCACCATGGTTTGTGGAAATATGCCCCGTTTCGACGCCTTCGATCCGGCTGATTCCAGCACCAATAACATGAACTCCCCAGCGACACTTACCGGAACGCAACTGCGAACCTACCAGAGGATCTTCCAACATCCGGTTTCACACATCCTTAGCTGGCACGAAATATTTCGCATGTTCGGGCACCTTGGCCAGGTCGAAGAGGAGCGTAACGGCGGCGTAAAGGTGACGCGAAATGGGCAGTCATTGCTCCTGCATCCTCACCGTCCCAAAGACACCGCCGAGATCGAGGAAATCATGAGCGTGCGTCACTTTCTCGAGAATACCGATGCCAAGGCACCCGACGCCAAGGCTGGCGAGCTGCACCTGCTGCTGGTCATCGACCACCATGAGGCCCGCCTCTTTCGCTCGGAAATGCACGGCGCGGTTCCGCAGCAGATTCTGCCGCACGAACCGGATGACTTTTTCCGTCATGCACACCACTCGAGGGACTTCTCCAGGGGTCAGGAAAAGCCCGATCCCAACAGCTTTTTTGAGCCTGTGGCCCGCGCGTTGGGCGCAGCCGGCCGGATCCTCATATTCGGCACGGGCACGGGCACGAGCAGCGAGATGGATCAGTTCATCACCTGGCTCAAGCTGAACCACAAGGAGCTGGCTCAGAGAATCATCGGCTCACAGGTCGTTGATGAACACCATCTATCCGTAGACCAACTCCTTGCAAAGGCGCGGGACTATTATGCGAATGCCCTCGTTTCCTCGACATGAGAACGATGAAGGCAGTGTGCATCTATTCCTACGGTGGTCCCAGCGTCCTCGTCTATGAAGACGCCCCGCGCCCGCTGCCGGGCGACGGAGAGGTGCTAGTCAGGGTCCACGCTGCGGGAGTGAATCCGGTTGATTGGAAGATCCGCGAAGGCCACATGAAGGAAATGCTTCATCACACCTTCCCACTTGTGCTTGGCTGGGACGTTTCCGGTGTCATTGAGGCCCTAGGCGCCAATACCGTTCGCTTCAGAGTGGGCGATGAGGTCTTCAGCCGCCCCGATATCGCCCGCGACGGGGCCTATGCGGAATTCATAATCATCAAGGAATCCGAAGTGGCGCTGAAACCCAAGTCCATCGACCATATCCACGCCGCCGCCCTCCCCCTTGCCGGCCTGACGGCCTGGCAGACGCTATTCGACGCAGGCGGCCTTTCCGCGGGACAGCGGGTCCTGATCCACGCGGCGGCAGGCGGCGTCGGGACCCTGGCCGTGCAACTGGCAAAATGGAAGGGAGCCCAAGTCATAGGCACAGCCTCCGAAAGCAACCACGACTTCCTGCGCAAGCTAGGGGTCGACCAGGTTGTCGACTACAAGCGGGAGCGCTTCGAGGAGGTCGTGCAGCTCGTTGACGTCATCCTGGACACCATGGGCGGCGACACGCAGGAGCGATCCTGGAAGGTTCTCAAGCCCGGCGGCATCTTGGTCTCAATCGTTAGCCCTCCCTCAGGCGAGGCCGCAACGGCGCACGGCGTCCGGCAGGCGTTTGTGTTCACCAAGCCCAATGCCCCGCAGCTGGCTGAAATCGCCAAGCTGGCCGATGCCGAGAAACTCAAGGCGATCGTCGAGACAATCCTGCCCCTCTCCGATGCGACCCGCGGCCAGGAGCTGTGCGAGCGCGGCCACACCCGCGGCAAGATCGTGCTGAGGGTGGTGTAACGCCGATAGCGCGGCCGGCACGGGAGCCGATCCGATTGTCTGCATGTTGGGCGGCGTTTCATCCGCGGCCCGCGAACGCACCCTGGCGGCCGTCAGACGCGCAAACCCCTTGGGAACATCCAACCAGGCGGGTAACACCCCATAGCTCGCTTCGGCTTTCGAGCCTACTTTGATCCACGCAGATCACGGCGAGTGCCTCCGGACTCGAGCACCCGACCTGTGGCGTCACTGCAAATTTATGCTGAAAAACACCAAGGAATTGTATGCCAGCAGGCTCGCCGCGCTGGATGGCGACATCGGGCACGTAAAGGACTTCTATTTCGACGACAAAGTCTGGGTGGTCCGCTATCTCGTAGCCGACACGGGGACGTGGCTGACCGGGCGCCTTGTGCTTGTTTCCCCTCATGCATTCGGCCGATTTAATCAAGGAGGGAAGGTGCTGCAGATTAAACTCTCCCGGGCGCAGATTGAAAAATGCCCCTCGATCGAGTCGCACAGGCCGGTTTCACGGCAATACGAGATCGACTACTATCGTTACTATGGATGGCCGGCCTATTGGAATGGCGGTGCGCTATGGGGCACCGGCGGGTTTCCGACCGCTGAGCCGGCGTTGAAGGCCGAGATGGAGGCCCTTTCGCAGCCCCACCACAGGGAAGACAGGCATCTGCGGAGCACCCATGAGGTAACCGGCTACGAGATCCAGGCGGCTGATGGGGTGATTGGCCGGGTAAGCGGCCTGATGGTCGATGACCGGAGCTGGATGATTCACGAGTTCGCTGTCGAGGCCGGTCACTGGTATTCGGGCAAGGAAGTCCTCATTTCAACCAGCAGGATCGAACGGATCAGTTATGAGGAGTCGAAGGTGTTTGTGAGCCTGACCAAGGCAGACATCAAGCGGACCGCGGCGCACGAACTTGCCGGCGCCCATCCCGGAGGATCCAGCGCACCGAACTTCCAGGACTGAATCGTGGCGCGGACACCAATAATCAGTCGCGAGGTTCGCCTGGTCTCCCGTCCCAAGGGCGTGCCCATAGCAGCCAATTTCACATTGGCACAGACCGAGCTTGGGCCCCCGGGAGACCATCAGGTGCTGGTCCGCAACTCCTTCATGTCTGTCGATCCCTACATGCGCGGCAGGATGAACGACAGCCCGTCGTACGTCCCGCCATTCGCCCTAGGGAGGCCGCTGGACGGCGCTGCCGTTGGCAAGGTTGTCGAGTCGCGCGCCGCCGAATTCAAGCCAGGCGACTCCGTCACTTCCACCTTTGGCTGGCGGGAATACTTCATCGCGTCGCCAAAGGATCTGCGTCCGGTGAGCGACGTGATTCAGCCGCAATCCGTGTATCTGGGGGCGCTTGGTATGACGGGCATGACGGCCTGGGTCGGCCTGAATCTCGTGGAGGTGAAGGCCGGCGATGTGATCTATATTTCCGGTGCCGCCGGCGCCGTTGGCAGCGTTGCCGGGCAGCTGGCAAAATTTCGCGGGTGCCAGGTCATCGGGTCCGCCGGCTCGGCAGAAAAGGTCAGGTTCTTGAGGGACGAATGCGGCTTTGACATTGCGTTCGACTACAACGTCGGCCCCGTGGTCGAACAGCTGAGGCTGGAAGCTCCGGACGGGATCGATGTCTATTTTGACAATGTGGGAGGATCGACGCTGGAGGCTGCGCTTACGGTCCTGCGAATCAATGGCCGAATCATCGCCTGCGGCGGCATTTCCGGCTACAACGACGAAAAGCCGCAGCCCGGCCCAACAAACCTGTTCAATATCATCACCAAGCGCCTGACGATGAAAGGTCTGATCGTCACCGACTGGCTTGATCGCCACGGCGCCTTTCAAAGGGAGGTGGGGGATCTTTTTCTAGCCGGCCGATTGAAGAACAAGGAGACCGTCGTAAGTGGAATCGAAAAGGCGGTTGACGCGTTCATCGGTCTCTTCAAGGGCAGCAACACGGGCAAGATGATCGTAAAGCTGGCCTAGCCGGCGCCGTGAAGATCGCCACCGCCGAGCTCTCAATGGAATCGACCGTAACAGCGCTTCTGGCTCCCGGGAAGGGCCTCTTGGCCGCGGATGAGAGCCTAAAGACCATCGGCAAGCGATTCGAGGCTCTCAAGATCGCGTCCACGGAGGAGAACCGCAGGGCCTACCGGGAGCTGCTATTCACGACGCACGGATTGGCCAGACACATCAGCGGTGCGATCCTGTTTGACGAGACGATCCGCCAGAAGATGGAAGGCGCGCTGATTCCTGGCGCTCTTGCCGCGATGGGGATCATTCCGGGCATCAAGGTGGACAAGGGCACTGCCGATCTGCCCGGCTTCGCGGGTGAGAAATTCACGCAGGGGCTCGACGGCCTTCGCGATCGGCTCGCGGAGTACCGCGACCTGGGGGCGCGCTTCACCAAATGGCGGGCGGTGATTGCCGTGGGTGCCGGCTTGCCAACGCCGGCTTGCATCGGAGCCAACGCGCGCGCCCTGGCGCTCTTCGCCGCCTTGAGCCAGGAGGCCGGGCTCGTGCCGATCGTGGAGCCCGAGATCCTGATGGACGGCGCCCACACCCTCGCGCGCTGCGAGGAGGTTACAAGCGTCGTCCTGGATGCCGTGTTTGCCGCGCTGTTCGATCATCGCGTCGGGCTGGAGACAATGCTGCTGAAGGCGAACATGGTGCTTCCCGGCAAGGACTGTCCCCGACAGTCCGGTACTGGGGAGGTGGCTGAGGCCACGATCCGCTGCCTGCGGCGCGCGGTGCCCGCCGCAGTCCCGGGGGTTGTCTTTCTCTCAGGCGGTCAGAGCAGCCTCGAGGCAACGGAGAGGCTGAATGCCATTTGCGGGATACGCCGCTCACCGTGGACCCTGAGCTTCTCATTCGGCCGCGCTCTTCAGGACGCGGCGATGAAGACGTGGAAGGGGTTGCCGGCAAACATCGCGGCCGCGCAGGAGGCCCTTCGCCACCGCGCAACATGCAATGGTCTGGCGGTGCAGGGAAAGTACACGGACCAGGCCGAACGCGGATGCCTGCCCGCCTGAAGGGCCTCACAGACTGATGTCCAACGAAGAGACAGTCCCTGAAATGGAGCCAATGCGGGTTGGAATCGCCGCGGACCACGGAGGTTTTGAGCTGAAGCAATACCTCGAGGCCATGCTGCGCGAAGCCGGTTATCAGGTGATCGACTTTGGAGATGCCAGCCCGCAGCCGGGCGACGACTATCCGGATTTCATCGTGCCGCTTGCGCACGCGGTCGCAGACGGCGAAGTTGTTCGCGGAGTGGGCATCTGTGGCAGCGGAGTCGGGGCTTCGGTGGCCGCCAACAAGGTGCCCGGGGTCCGCGCGTGCCTTATCCATGAGACATACTCCGCCCACCAGGGCGTGGAGGATGACGACATGAACATGCTCTGCCTCGGAGGCCTCGTCGTGGGCCGCGCGGCGGCCTTGGAGCTGGTTCAGACCTTCCTCGCGGCGCGCTTCAGCGGAGCCGAACGCCATCGCCGCCGCCTGGCGAAGATCTCGGAGATCGAAAAGAGAGCGTTGAAAGGAATGCCTTGAAGACAAGCCCTCTCGCGGGGAAACCCGCGCCCGCAGGAATCCTGGTCGATGTGCCCCGGCTCATCACCGCCTACTATACCGATACGCCGGATCCGATGGTTCCCGCGCAGCGCGTGGCGTTCGGCACCTCCGGCCATCGCGGCTCGTCCTTCAACCGGGCCTTCAACGAGTGGCACATCCTTGCGATCACCCAGGCGATCTGCCTTTACCGCGCGCGCCAGCGGACTTCCGGACCGCTATTCATCGGCATCGACACCCACGCGCTGTCCGTCCCCGCATTCGCCACGGCCCTCGAGGTGCTGGCGGCAAACGAGGTGGAGACAATGATCGCAGAAGGCGGCGAATTCACGCCGACCCCGGCCATATCTCACGCGATACTCTCCTACAATCGAGGCCGAAACGGCGGACTGTCGGACGGCATTGTAGTCACGCCGTCGCACAATCCGCCGCATGACGGCGGCTTCAAATACAATCCGCCCAACGGTGGACCGGCCAGCGGCGCCGTCACCGGCTGGATCGAGGCAAAGGCGAACGCGCTGCTCGAGGCCGAGCTGGAGGGTGTGAAGCGAATTCCCTACGGGCGGGCCCTGCGCGTCCCGACGACGCACCGGCACGACTATCTTGGCGCCTACGTGAATGACCTCTGCAACGTCGTGGACCTGGAGGCCATTCGCAGCGCGAAGATCCGCCTAGGCGTCGACCCTCTTGGCGGCGCCGGTGTCCACTACTGGGGACGGATCGCGGAGCGCCACCGCCTGGATCTGACCGTGGTCAACGACGTCGTTGATCCCACCTTTCGTTTCATGACGGTCGATTGGGACGGTCAGATCCGCATGGACCCGTCGTCCCCCTACGCGATGCAGCGCCTGATCGGCATGAAGGATCGCTTTGACCTCTCGTTCGCGTGCGACACCGACCACGACCGGCACGGGATAGTCACACGGAGCGCCGGCCTTCTCCCGCCCAATCACTTCCTCGCGGTGTCCGTATCTCACCTCTTTCAGGAACGCCCGAACTGGCGCCAGTCGGCGGCCGCCGGAAAGACTGTTGTCACCAGCGCGATGATCGACCGCGTCGCAGCAAACCTGGGACGCAAGCTCTACGAGGTTCCGGTAGGCTTCAAATGGTTCGTGGGCGGCCTGTTGGACGGCTCGCTCGGTTTTGGCGGAGAGGAGAGCGCGGGCGCGTCCTTCGCGCGCCTCGATGGAACCGTGTGGACGACGGACAAGGACGGATTCATTCCATGCCTGCTTGCGGCGGAGATCACGGCCCGGAGGCGCAGCGATCCCGGCGAGATCTACGGCACGCTCACGCACGAGTTCGGCGAGTCGTTCTACGACCGGGTGGAGGCGCCGGCGACGCCAGCCGAAAAGGCCGCGTTGGCAAGGCTCTCCCCCGACCAGCTCAAGATCAAGGAATTGGCGGGAGACAGGATCCTATCGGTCCTCACCACGGCCCCGGGCAACGGCGAATCCATCGGCGGCCTCAAGACAGTGACCGAGGGCGGATGGTTTGCCGCGCGGCCGTCAGGAACCGAGGACATCTACAAGATCTACGCCGAGAGCTTTCGCTCGGAATCCCACATGCGTCGCATCCTGGAGGAGGCCCAGGCGATCGTCGGCGCAACATTGGCGGCGGCCAAGGACACCGGTCAGGCCGAACAGGCCACTGACAAGAAGGCGGACTGCGAAGCGGTGGCCGCGTGGCGCAACGAAGGGGATCCGAACTGAAGGCCCCGCCCGGCGCGAACCACGACCATGAGCGAAACCGCGACGGCCAGCACCCCTCCACCCCGCCCTCCCGCGGGCCTGGAAGCCCTTACCGAGCTGGCATTGGACCTTCGCTGGTCATGGAACCATTGCTCGGACGAGTTGTGGAGGCGGCTTGATCCCTCGCTGTGGGCGCAGACGCGCCATCCAAACGTCGTCCTGCAGGAGGTCTCGCGCGACAAGATCGCTAGCTCGCTGGCGGATCCGGACTTTTGCCGGCTTCTCAGCGAGTTAGTGCAGGCAAAACGGCAGGCGGCGGTGGCACCTGGCTGGTTTCAGCTGAAACACACCCAGGCCCCCCTCACCTGCGTCGCCTATTTCTGCATGGAATTCATGCTGAGCGAGGCGCTTCCGATCTATTCCGGCGGGCTCGGAAACGTGGCCGGAGATCAGCTCAAGGCCGCCAGCGACCTGGGCGTGCCGGTCATCGCCATTGGCCTGTTATACCAGCATGGCTTCTTCCGGCAGGTGATCGACCGGGACGGAGCCCAGCAGGCGCTCTATCCCTATAACGATCCCGGACAATTGCCGGTCGCACCGGTGCTCCGGCCGAACGGCGACTGGCTGCGCATTGAGATCGCGCTGCCCGACGGCTCCGTCTGGCTGCGGGTCTGGCAGGTCCAGGTCGGACGGGCAAAGCTCTACCTGCTCGACACGAATGACGCAGCGAACACGCCCATTGACCGCGGGATAACGAGCGAGCTGTATGGCGGCGATCCAGAGCTGCGCCTCAAACAGGAAATAGTGCTCGGGATCGGAGGCTGGCGCCTGCTCGCAGCCCTCGGAGCAAAACCCGACGTTTGCCACCTCAACGAGGGTCACGCGGCCTTCGCGCTGCTGGAGCGCGCCCGCTGCTTCATGCAGGAGACCGGGAGACCGTTCGCCGTCGCTCTGATGGCCACACGGGCAGGCAACCTCTTCACCACTCACACCGCCGTCGCCGCAGGATTTGACCTCTTCCCTCGGACGCTGATCGAGAAGTATCTCGGCCGATATGCGCATGACGACCTGGGCCTGTCACTGCGCGACCTGCTGGCCCTGGGACGCCACAACCCCGACGACGCCGAGGAGCCATTCAACATGGCCTATCTCGCCCTGCGCGGGAGCGCCGCGACCAACGGGGTAAGCCAGCTGCACGGCTGCGTCAGCCGGCACATCTTTGCGCCGCTCTTCCCAAGGTGGCCGGAGGGCGACGTGCCGGTCGGCCACGTGACAAACGGCGTGCATATGCCGACGTGGGATTCGGCTGCGGCCGACGCCATTTGGACCGAGGCCTGCGGCAAGGACCGGTGGCTGGGAGCGTCGTCCACGCTGGACGCCAACGTCCGCCGGATTTCTGATGAAAAGATCTGGGAGCTGCGCAATGCCAGCCGAAAGCAGCTGGTGGAATTCGCCCTCGAGCGGGTTCGCCGGCAAATGGCCGCCTCAGGGGCGGGACCGGAGGCGGACGCCAGAGCCCAAGCCCGTCTGAATCCCGATGTGTTGACTCTCGGCTTTGCCCGGCGCTTCGCGACCTACAAGAGGCCCAACCTCTTGCTGCACGATCCTGCCCGGCTGATACGCATCCTCAAAAATCCCCTGCGCCCGGCGCAGCTCGTACTGGCCGGCAAGGCGCATCCGGCCGACCAGGCCGGCCAGGCACTGATCCATGAGTGGATGAACTTCATCCGCCACAACGAAGCGAATCCACCGGTGGTCTTCCTGGCAGACTACGACATGCTCCTGGCTGAAAACCTGGTGCAGGGGGTCGACGTGTGGATCAACACTCCCCGCCGACCGTGGGAGGCAAGCGGGACAAGTGGGATGAAGGTCCTCGTCAACGGCGGATTGAACCTCTCGGAACTGGATGGCTGGTGGGCCGAGGCCTATTCCCCGGAAGTCGGCTGGGCCCTGGGTGACGGCGGGGAGCATGGCGATGATCCGGCTTGGGATGCAGCCGAAGCGGAAGCCCTCTACGAACGGCTGGAGCAAAGCGTGATACCGGAATTCTATGCGCGAAATGAAAAGGGAATTCCGGCCGCATGGGTGGCCCGCATACGGGAAAGCACGGCAAGATTGACGCCCAGGTTCGCCGCCAATCGCACGGTGTGCGAATACACCGAGCAGCATTATCTTCCGTCGGCCGCCGAGTACCGGGCGCGCGCCGCTGACAGGGGTTCCAGGGCAAAAATGCTCGTCGATACGAAAGATGCGCTGGCCACAAAATGGGCCTCAGTGCGCTTTGGCGCCAGGAGGGTTGAATCCAAGGCGGGACGGCACTTCATCAGGGTGGAGGCCTTCCTGGCAAGTCTCGGCCCGGATGCGGTCAGGGTTGAGCTCTATGCCGACGGCATGCTCGGCGGAAGCGCCGAGCGGCTAGAGATGACGCGGCTGGAAAGGACCGGGCCTGCAGGGGACGGCTTCGTTTACAGCGCCACGGTATCAGACGCCCGTCGCGCAACGGACTATACGGCGCGGATGGTGCCGAGATGCGACGGCCTCGCCGCGCCCATGGAGGCCGGCGAGATCCTTTGGCAGAAGTGACGCCGCCGCGGGCATCGGCGCGTGTGTTGAGCATCCCCCGCCCGGTGACTGCCCGGACGTCGCCCAAGAGGCCGCGGCCGGCGCCGGTCCGCGCCTTACGACCTATGCCTTCTTGCCGCTGAAGAATGAGGCGATGAAGAGGATCAGGAATATCACGAAGAGGACCTTCGCGATCATGGCTGCCGTGCCAGCAATCACGCCAAAGCCGAGAATGCCCGCAATGATGGCAATAATGAGAAACGTGACTGCGTAGCTTAGCATGGGAGAATGGGTTACGTTGATTTTGATCCGCGCAGAATGCCGACCAGACCGACGGCGGCTGCAACGCCTCCGCCGATGAGGAGCCAGAGTGTCTTGTCCGTGGGCGCGCCCGTGAACATCCGGGAGACGCCCGAGCCGACGGAATTGGATGCGGCGACGCCGTAGACGATCAGGGTGATGCCCCCGATGAGGAGTGCGATCGAGACGAGTTTGTTCATGGTGTTATTTCTCGGAGACTTCCTCCTCCTCGGTTTCAAGCTGGGCCCTGAGCATCCACGCAGCCTTCTCATGCCGCTCCATCAGGCCCGTGAGGAAGTCCGCGGTGCCCGCGTCACCAAAGCGCTCGATGCAGGCGTCACTGTCGGTGCGAAGCTGCACGATGAGCTCCTCGTGCAGGGCGAGAAGCTCGGAGATCATGTGCTCGCCGGGCAGGTCCATGCCGGGATCCGCCGAGGAACGCGCCGACTTCACGAGATCGGCCAGGTTGCCCCTTGCGCCCACCCCGATTGACCGGGCTCTCTCGGCCACGTCGTCGATCCATTTGGCCAGCTGCTCGTACTGGGTCTCGAACTCCAGGTGGAGGCTGCGGAAATCGGGCCCGGTCACGTTCCAGTGATAGTCGCGCGTGGTTACGTAGAGGACGAATTCGTCCGCTAGGATGAGGTTGAGGATCTGTCCCACCTCCAGGCGGGCCTCGTCGTTCAATCCGATGTTGGTTTTCATGCTTAGTAAGTCGTGCGGCCGGCATAAGCCGGCCGCACGTTTTCAACAACACTTGGCCTGTCTACGGCCGTCCCAAATGTGAGGCTGTTCAGCCCTTGATCGTCATGTCGTTAACCACCGACTTCACCCCGCGCGTGTCCTGGGCGAGCTTGGTGACGAGAGCCTTTTCCGCGTCCGAGTTTGCGACGCCAGAGATGCTGACGACGGCATTTTCGGTGATGACCTTGGTCGAGAGCGCGCTCGTCGAACTATGGCTTAGGAGCGCGAATTTCACCTGCGACGTGATTGAAGCGTCGTCAATCGTCTCGCCGATCGTGCTGGCCGTTGCGGGCGGGCTTTCGACAACCATCTCGTTCCTGACGGACTTCACGTTGTCGATTTCCTTCGCATAGATCCCCGTGAGATCCTTCTGGGCTCCGTTGATCGCGGTGCCCGTCAGCGTGACGACGCCATCCTTGACGTCGACCTTCGTGGCGGTGGCACTCACGTTCGCCTTAACGAGCAGCTCGCTGCGGATCTTGAGTGCGATCCATGCATCGGAGTGCTCGGGAACGTCCGACTTGACGGTGATCTGGTTGTCGACCCTGACGACGCCGGGAAGGTTTCCCACGGTGTCCTCGGCGAGGGCCCTGTCATCCTTGTCCTGGACCGTGCCTGTAAGCGTGACGACGCCGTCGTCGGCCTTTGCGGTCACGCGGTCGTTGAGGACCGTGCGGAAGTTGTAGGAACCCTTTGCGGCGTCCTCGATCTTTCCATCATTGGCTGTGGAGGCAAATAACGCGACGGGAAGGGTCGCGGCGAGTAGCAGTGCGATGCGTGTGTATGTCTTCATATCTTTAATCATTGTGGGGCAAAAGGAGCGCGCCTCGATCACGGCAAGGCAGGCAAATGGGAGGATCGACAGAGATCTTCCCGGCGTTCCGGGCGCACATTCGGCCTTCGAGCTCTCGCCTCGCGCGAAAGAGCCTCTTCCCTTGTGCCAGTTGACGCCATGGGATCACCGTACCGGACAAGGCCTTGGGCCGCTATGGGGTGTTCAACGCATGCCGATGACCCCACCCGACCGATAGTATTTCACCCCATTTCGACGCGGATGATTCCCGTGTAACGTCCCGCCCACAATGGTCGCAACTAACTCAGATTACGGTTCCACGCTCCAGG
Source organism: uncultured Opitutaceae bacterium (assembly GCA_964534685.1). Classification (GTDB taxonomy): domain Bacteria; phylum Verrucomicrobiota; class Verrucomicrobiia; order Opitutales; family Opitutaceae; genus Palsa-1447. The sequence goes on along the minus strand of CAZHPC010000007.1, from coordinate 9,204 downwards.
CCACATCCACCGCACCTGGTCGCACCGCACGAGAGGTGATTTCAAGCCAGGCGGCCGTTCATGACGCTGACTTGGTGCGCCGCTTCAGGTTTGGAGATGAGGACGCGTTTGTCGCGATTGTCTCCCGCTACCGCGACAAGATGTTCTCAATCGCATTTGCCCACCTGCGCAATTACGCCGACGCCGAGGAGATAGCTCAGGACACCTTCATCCGGGCCCATCGCGGGCTGGCGCGCTTTCGGGGCGACTCCTCGCTGGCGACGTGGCTGCACAGGATCGCCTTCAATCTGTCCCGCAACCGCCACAAGCACAATTTCAGCCGCCGGCGCCACACCACCCTTTCGCTCGACTGTTCGTTCAGCGAAGATAGCAGGGAGACCTTCGCCGACCTGATCGCATGCGACGCTCCAAGCCCCGCGCGCGAGGCGACAGCATGCGAGTTTTCCGAGATCGTCGCCACGTGCATGGAAAAGCTCGGAGACTGCCAGCGCGAGATCCTTGTGCTTCGCAACGGTCAGAGCCAGTCCTATGCCGATATTGCCGAGACGCTGGGGATCAACATCGGCACCGTGAAGAGCCGCATCGGGCGCGCCCGGGAGCATCTCCGCATACTCCTCGCGGAGGCGTATCCCGAAATGGCCTCCGAAACTCCTGGCACCGGCTGGTTCGGGCCCATTCGCTCGCTGGGACACGTCGCCGTCGCCTGCGCCTGAAGGCGTTGGAAGGCCGCAGGGCGGCAAAAGGCGCACCCGCCGGCCTGTCAAACGATCGTGACCTGGACGCTGCTCTCGATAATGCCCCGCGCGATGGCGTAGCGTGTCAGGCCGGCCGTATCGTGGATATTCAGCTTGTCCATCAGATGCTGCCTGTGTTTTTCGACCGTCTTTATGCTGATGTTCAGACCGGATGCGACCTGCTTGTTGGCCTGACCCTCGGCGACCAGCTGGATGACTTCCAGCTCGCGCGACGTCAGGCCTGTTGCCTTCTTGACCAGCAGTCCGCCAGCCTTCTCCGGTTTGTGGTAGTGGTCGCGCAGGCGCTTTGAAACCTGCGGGCTGTAAAACGTGTTCCCCTCCATGATCTCGTGGATCGCCTTTGCCAGAATCTGCGCCGAGGTCTGCTTGATGAGAAATCCCACCGCCCCCACCGCGATGACCCTGTCGATGTAGGCATCATCGCTGTGCGCCGAAAGGATGAGCACCTTGGTGCCCGGACGCGCGGCCACAATCTGGCGCGTGGCCTCCAGTCCGTTGAGAAGCGGCATGGCGATGTCCATGACAACAACGTCGGGGCGGAGCTCCGCGGCCAGTTCCACGGCTTCGCGTCCGTTGCGGGCTTCACCGACGACATGGATCCCGCCGTCGGCAAGCAGGAGAGCCCGGAGGCCCTCCCGAACAATCGTGTGATCGTCCGCCAGCAGGGTTTTGATGGGATTCATAGATTTAGTGGCCGCCGCGGCATCCGAGCAGTAGTCGTGCGGGAGAACCGGCATCGGCCTGACTCCCGATCAGTGCCTTGCGACGATGGCCTCGGCTTGGTGCGATATTCATTGGTGCGGCCTGGGCCATTCGGTGGAGCATCGCTCAACTGTCTTCGGCCATTTCCCCGACCCCCGCAAGAGCCGTTTCCTTTGACTCAACCGGTTGTGCCGCTCCATCCGATGCGGCTGCGGCAATTTGTGTGTTCCGCTTAATCAAGGGGTTGATCAAATGCCAATTATGTCAGGATAGACGACGAGTTCCGCCAAGACTGCCGCAACTCCCGCGGCATCCACCAAATGGACCGGTCCTAAGGTGTCACAGAAGAAACGCTAAGTCGATGGGGTGAGCACCCCATTGTTTGCATCCGTAACACGCGTGTTGCCAGGTTTTCACCAGAAATCCCCGGGGGCTGCATGGGGGGTTGAACCCATGGAACATCGGCCGCGCGGAGGCTACACTTCCCAGCATGAATACCACACTCTGCATGGGCCGGACGAGGATAGCCCTCGGATTGCTGGCCGCGGCCGTGGTTGGGATCCCCTCCCGCGCGCCCGCCCAGGCCCAGGTCGTCACCGTCTCCGGATCGGATGGCACGGCCGCGACCGCGTGGGTCGAGATCAAGAATGACACCTATGAGCAGCGGGCGCATTTCACGGCGGGCGTCGAGCGCCTCTCAGCCAGGCTCGATCGGCAGATAAGCATCCTCAAGGCCAAGCGCGCGGGCATGACGACCGGCACGAAGGAATGGGATTTCGCAATGAAAGAGGTGGACGATTCCCGCTCGTTCCTCACGAGCCGGATGAGCGAACTGGCACATACGACGACTCCCGAAACGTGGACCGACGCCAAGGACAGGATCGGCGAGGCATGGACGCGCTCGCAGCTTGCCGTCGACAAGATGAATGCGACCGTCACCTCCTGAATATTCGCCAATGACAAACCCAACGAAGAGGTTCGCAGTGACCGTCGCCAAGAAGGCATGGACCTCGGAGCTTCCGATAACGGTCGTACACATCCCGTGGGACCAGTTCGGCGCGAAGGGCGGCCCCGAAGCCTACGCCGCCCTGATCGAGCGGTCGGGCGGCGATGCCGTCATTGTATCCAAGTCCCCCGAAGGGAAATGGTCCAGTTACACCAAGCTGGAGAACGCGTGGAAGGCAGTCTGCGAGGCCACCCCGCTGGACTCGCTTGAATGGCATACAATGCCCATAGAATCAGATTACTACCCCTGGGAGATGTTTGGGCGTTAGGGTTGAGAGAAGGCCCGTGTGCCTGCGCAAATGCGCATTGGGCGAAGCATGGAGGGCTCCGGCCGCCTCTCGGGACGCCAACCTTCACCGGGAACATAGGCGCCGTTCCAGTCTTGAAGAAGCCCGCGGAGGAAGGTCGACCTTGGGGACCGGCGTGTCCGGCGACATCGGCGGGCATGGGACCCATGTCGATGCGCACAGTTCCCGACCCCGCACCCAGGCCGAAGGAAGCCATGCAGGTATCAGGGCGCCGGAAGCCGCTTCAGTCAGAGCGGGTTGCGAAAGGTGGACCATGCGGGGGGTTAGCTTAGAGCCGATCGGGACCCAGTGGGTTCTGAGCCTGCGAGAGAGCGCGCCGGGCTCATGCCTATTTCACCCCATAGTATGCTGAGCGACAAAGGATTATACTATGGATCCCATCCAGCCAACCCGTCCAAGTCTTCACACCCTTCGTGTTCAGGCAGCGTGACAGAAAAGAGAATAATCAAATGAAATACGCCAAACTAGCATTCTCGGTCCTCGCGGCCTTTGTCGGCTCACAGGCCTACGCGCAAACCAACACGGTTTCCTCCATTGCCATCGATACGGCAATAACGGCGGGGGGCACCGCGAACGGTGTCGCGGTTGTCACGCCGCGGATCGGGACCGCTCTCAATGATCCCGGCAGCGTCCAGAACAATCTCGCCGGACTTCAGTACGTCGCCGGCCAGATCCCGCTCAACGGCTCACCCGCATCGGTTGCGTTCTTCGCTCTTACCGGGGCGGCGATCCCGGCCGGGGGAGGCCCGGCCACGGCTTTCTCGAGCTACGGCACGCTTGTCACCCCGACGCAGGTGAACACTTATGCCGACCCCGCCTCGAAGCTCACCCCGAATTCCTATTCGGCCCTGACTTTTGCGGCGGCTGATCTCGGCTTTGGCTCAAGCAACTTCTACACGATCCACCACGCGCCCAATAGCGTGGATTACTTCGCCGCAATCGTGCCCGGCACCGGCGTCGCAACCTCGATCGCGGACCTGAAGCCCATGTCCTGGCCCGCGACCGGCGGCGTGGCCGGCGGCCCGGCGAGTCCCGGCACGAATGGCTACTTCGCGCTGGCGTATGCCACCGGGGCGGTCACCGGGTATGCGGCCAACAGCATGTTTTATCTCCGCACCGACGTGGCCAGCCACACCCAGTTTGGCATCATGATTCCGGCTTTGACGAGCGCCTCCAACGACGTGATCGATCTTAACACGGCCGTTGGAAGTTTCGGCGTCGGCGGCTATACAACGCTCACCTATACGGTCACCGACATCGGCTATGGGGCCAACCAGTTCTATTATCTTCGGCAGGACTCCATCACGGGTAACACTATCCTTGGTCGTCTGAACCCCAGCAAATCCGCATTGACGAGAACCATTTCGGACATGGCCAACCTCGGCGGCGTCTTCAACACGCTTGTATTCGCGCCTGATGCCACAGGGACAGGAGTGGGCTGGGGCACAGACCAGTTTTATGCCACAGGCTCGCTAGCGCAGGGAGCCCAATCAGTCAGCTTCGAGGCCATTCCCGACCATAACATTGGCGACGTGTTCAACGTAACGCCAACCGCCAGTTCGGGCCTTGATATTGACGTCACCGTCGTAAGCGGCCCCGCCACGGTCGCGCAAACCGGCGGCTCAGGAGCCATGCCCTCAGCGCGCGTGTTCACCGTCACGACCACTGGCCCGGGCATCGTGACGCTACAGGCCCGCCAGGCAGGCCAGCTTGCTGCACCGGCTTTCACCGCAAACCTGCTGCAACAGAGTTTTAATGTCCTTGGACTGCCGGCAATCACCAGCTCGAATTCCGCGCCGGGCACCGTCGGCGCGGCTTTCACATTCAATGTCACCGCGACCGGATCACCAACGAGCTATGCCTCGACGCTCCTGCCGGCCGGCCTCGTGTTAAACACGGCCACCGGCGCCATCACCGGCACGCCCACCGCGACCGGAGTCACGGTCGTTACGCTTACTGCGACGAATGCCACGGGCACCAGCCCCGGAGCCACGCTGACCATCACGGTCTCGGCGGCCGGTGCCGTGCCTGTCATCACCGGCCCGATCACGGCGCCTGGCACCGTCGGCGTCGCCTTCACGTATAACATAGCCGCGACCGGCCTGCCCACGGCCTACACCGCCAGCCCGCTCCCGGCCGGCCTTGCCGTCAATGCCGCCACCGGCGCCATCACCGGCACGCCCACCGCGACCGGAGTCACGGTCGTTACGCTCACCGCGACGAATGCCACGGGCGCCAGCCTCCCCGTCACACTGACCGTCACGGTCGCTGCGGCCGCCGGAGCACCCGTCATCACAAGTCCGCTCACCGCTCCGGCCACCGTGGGCACGCCATTCGTCACGTATCCGATCATGGCAACGGGCCTGCCGACGAGCTACAGCGCCACCGGCCTCCCGCTTGGCCTTTCCCTCAATACCACGACAGGCGAGATCAACGGTACGCCGACGGCAGCGGGAGTTTCGGTCGTGACACTCAGCGCCACGAACGCCTCCGGCACTGGGACCGCAACGCTGACCATCACGGTCGCCGCGGCCGGCGTCCCGCCCGTCATCACGAGCCCGACCGCTGCAAATGTCCCAGGCACGGTCGGCACGACGCTCGTCACCTATCCGATCACGGCGACGGGCCTGCCCACGAGCTACAGCGCCACGAATCTGCCGCCCGGTCTCACCCTCAATCCTCTGACCGGAGCCATCGCCGGCATTCCAACGTCCCCGGGCACCTATGGCGTGACGATTGGCGCCACGAATAGCACGGGCACCGGGACCGCCGTTGTGGTCTTCGCGATCGCTGCGGCCGCCGTCGCGCCCATCATCACGAGCCCGGCCAACCCCACGGGCACGGTGAACACGCCGATTGCCACGTATCCGATCACGGCAACGGGCCTGCCGACGAGCTACACCGCCACCGGCCTGCCGCCCGGCCTCACCCTCAATCCCCTGACCGGCCAGATCAACGGCACGCCCACGACGGCGGGCACCTACGCAGCCATGGTTACCGCCACGAACAGCTCCGGCACCAGCACGGTCACCCTGACGTGGGTCATAGCCCCGTTCGGCTTCAGCCACATCGTGAACTTCTCCGCACGGGCAATGTCCGGCCCGGGGAGCGACACCTTGATCGTAGGCTTCACGGTTTCCGGCGATGGCAAGAACCTCCTCGTGCGCGGCATTGGCCCCGGCTTGGCGGCCTTCGGCATCTCGAACTTCCTCGCCAATCCCATCCTCACGATGTTCGACAACAGCGGCGTGATCCAGGAGACGGACAGCGGCTGGCAGGTCAACAGCGCCGGCCAGAATGACAGCGCCCTTATCGCATCGACCGCCGCCTCGGTCGGAGCGTTTCCGCTCGCGAGCGGCAGCATGGACTCGGCGCTTCTCGTGACGGTCGACAACGGCGTCCATACGACGGGCCTTCTCACAACGAACGGTGCGGCAGGCGTCGGCCTGATTGAGATCTACGACACCGGCGGCAATCCTTACGCGAGTCTTACCAATGTGTCGGCGCGCATGGAGGTCACCGGCGGCAACGGCATCCTCATCGCCGGTTTGGTGATCGGGGGCAACTCTTCCAAGACGGTGCTGATCCGCGGAGTAGGCCCAACCCTGTCGGAATTCGGCGTCACCGGCGTTCTTGCCGATCCGCAGATAACCGTCTTCTCGGGCACGACCGCGATAGCCAGCAATTCCAGCTGGGGAACCGGCACCAGCACCGCCGCGCAGATCACCGCTGCTTTCGTGCAGGTCGGGGCATTCCCGCTGCCGACCGGCAGCAAGGACGCGGCCCTTCTCGTCACGCTCAACCCCGGCCCCTACACCGTGGAGGTCACCAGCGCCAGCAATGCGAATGGCGTCGCCCTCATAGAAGTTTACGACACCCAGCCGTGATATACACGCCCAACGGGTGCGTAGGGGGCTTCGCGGACATTCCGCGAAGCCCCTTCCATTTCAGGGGATCTCCATCGTCGCCAGCCGCCTCTTAGGGCTTGGGATCAATACCCCGGTGTCGCGGCGGCGGCCTTTGCCGGCCGGCCGCAGCCCGCGGGCATGGGGCCGGGGAGCCCCCGCTTCATGGCCTCGGTCAAGATCGCCTCAGTCGCCGTCGCGCCGATCCGGCTGACGCCGATCGCGCGGACCATCAGCAGGTCGTCCAGGGTGCGCACGCCCCCGGCGGCCTTGATCTGGACCCTCTCCGGGCAGTGGGCGCGCATGAGCCGCAGCTGCCGCTCCGTCGCGCCCTTGTAGTTGTAGTCGCCGTTCGGCTGCTTGACGAAGCCGTAGCCGGTGGACGTCTTGACGAAGGCCGCGCCGACCTCCGAGCAGATCTCGCACAGCTGGATGATCTGGGCGTCCTGCAGGTAGTCGTTCTCGAAGATCACCTTGAGGATCGCGCCGCGGGCGACGCAGGCCTCGTTCACCTGCCGGATGTCACTCGATACGTAGCGCAGGTCGCCGCCGAGTACCCGCCCGGCGTTGGCCACCATGTCTATCTCCTTTGCGCCCTCGAGCACCGCGAGCTCCGCCTCGCGGACCTTGATCGCGGTGTGGCTGTTGCCGTGCGGAAATCCGATGACCGAGCAGACCAGGACCCCCGTCCCCCTGGTGAGTTCGGCGGCGCGCGGCACGTAGTAGGGCTTCACGCATACGGTGGCCACGTCGTAGCGGACCGCGAGGGCGCACCCGGCGTCGAGCTGGGCGTCCGTCATCGTCGGGTGCAGGAGCGAATGGTCGATCATCTTGGCGAGATCGAGGACAGAGGGCTGGCTGGAGACTTGGTTCATGGAGGTGAAAATGTCGGGCTGCGGATGGGCCGGCCCGTGGGATCTGGCGGGCCCTGCACGGACCGCCGTCCCGCAAGCCGGGCCCTTGTATGCGGGGGCATTTCGTATTACGCCCTAATCAGCACAAGTGGAAGTCGTCTTTTTGCCCCGAGGCTTCCGGAAGGCCCCAACCATGAAACTCGGATTCGTGTCGGCAATTCTACCCGACCTCGACTTGGACCATGTCCTGTCGTTCGCGCGAGAGTCCGGGTTCGCCACGGTCGAGGCCATGTGCTGGCCCGTTGGCAGGGCCGAGCGCCGCTATGCGGGTGTGACGCACATCGACGCGTCGCACTTCGGCCGCGCGGAGGCGGACGCCGTCATGGCCCTGTGCGCGCGCCACGGCGTCACGCTCTCGGGCCTCGGCTACTATCCCAACCCGTTGACGGCGGACGAGAGGGAGGCGGGGGTCTGCATCGGCCACCTGAAGAAGGTGATCACCGCCGCCGCGCTCCTCGGCGTCAACCAGGTGAACACGTTCATCGGCCGCGATCCTGCGCGGGCGCCGGCCGACAACTGGAGGGTGTTCGATGAGCGCTGGCCTGGGATCGTCCGGCATGCCGAGGCCGCGGGCGTGAGAATCGGGATCGAAAACTGCCCGATGTACTTCACCCAGGACGAGTGGCCCGGCGGCAAGAACCTCGCGGTCTCTCCCCGGACCTGGCGCGAGATGTTCCGGCGCATCCCAAGCCGCGCGCTCGGCCTGAACTATGACCCGTCCCACATGGTCTGGCAGCAGATGGATCACCTCGCGCCGCTACGGGAGTTTGCGGACCGGATCTACCACGTGCACGCCAAGGACTTGAAGGTGGATCGCCCCAGCCTGAACGATGTCGGCATCCTCGCACCGCCGCTTGACTACCATTCCCCGAGACTGCCGGGGCTGGGCGACATCGACTGGCTCGCCTTCCTCATGGCGTTGCGCGACACCGGCTACGACGGGCCCGTGTGCGTCGAGGTCGAGGACCGCGCCTACGAGGCGACCCTGGAGAGGCGCAAAGAGGCGCTGCATCAAAGCGGGAGCTTCCTGCGGAGGTTCATGCCGGCCTGACCCGGACAATGGCCGTTCCTCCGGCGCCCCGCCTCCGGAGCGGCCCCTCTTGAGACGCAGTTGCAGCGGGCGCTCCTGCATAGGCCGTTAACTCCACCCATTGCTACGCCGACAAATGGAGATGGTCGTTCTCGGCAACTCCGCTAGGATAGCAGGCCAAATCATGTCATGCCGTGCAGCGGGTTCCGGTCCGCGACCAGCCTGTCTAGGTCGACCTGGACATGCTCATCCAGGCGCCCCTGCGCAAGGGGGGCGGTTTGATTGACAAGTTGCTCGGGAGGTGAACAGCGGCGCGCGTGCTGCCAAAAAGATGTTCCACGATGCCCCTCTGGATCGCGATCCCGGGCGGGCGGGGCGGTCAAGGCGGCGTTCGTCCCGTTTTTCGAACAGTCCTAGTCAAGCGCCCATGACCGGGACTGCGAACCATCGGCCTTGTTCTCTTTGAAGAACAGGCCGATGGGCTCGATCCAAGCCTTTGCGTGAACACAACCAGATAGATTACGCTGGTCCCGGGTGATGTCACTGCACGTCGTAGACCTCGAGGAGGGCGACGCCGCTGGTGTT
>CAZHPC010000006.1:0-65340 GCA_964534685.1 uncultured Opitutaceae bacterium | reverse complement strand
CCATCACGATCGACACGATCATCAACCAGGCGAAGATCAACAAGGTCGGGCTCGCTTCAGGGGACAAGAACTTCCGGCCGGTCTATTCAATCTACGTCGCCGTCGGCCAGAAGAACTCGAACATCGTGCGCACAATCTCGGCCCTTGAGGCCGCCGGCGCGCTCGAGTTCACCGTCATTGTCGCGGCGCCGGCCGCCGATAACCCCGCCAACCAGTACATCGCCCCGTATTCCGGCGCGGCAATGGGCGAATGGTTCATGGAAAACGGCATGGACGCCCTGATCGTGTACGACGACCTCTCGAAGCACGCGGTCGCGTACCGGCAGATTTCGCTGATTCTGAAGCGCCCCTCGGGCCGCGAGGCCTACCCGGGCGACGTGTTCTATCTCCACAGCCGCCTCCTTGAGCGCGCCGCCCGCCTTGACGGGAAGGGCTCGCTGACCGCCCTGCCCATCGTAGAGACCCTGGCCGGCGACGTGTCGGCCTACATCCCGACGAACATCATCTCGATCACGGACGGGCAGATCTTCCTTGAGACGGATCTCTTCAACCAGGGCATAAGGCCCGCGGTCTCGGTCGGTCTCTCCGTCTCGCGTGTCGGCTCCGCCGCGCAGATCAAGGCCACAAAGCAGGTCGGCGGCAAACTCAAGGGCGAGCTCGCCCAGTTCCGCGAACTCGCGGCGTTTGCGCAATTCGGATCGGACCTCGACGCAAAGACGAAGGCCCAGCTGGAGCGCGGCAACCGCATCGTCGAGCTCTTCAAGCAGCCGGCCTTCGCGCCGCAACCGATCGAACTCCAGGTCGCCGTCCTGTTTGCCATGCAGAAGGGGCTCTTCGAGAACGTTGATATACAGAAGGTCTCGGCCGCCGCCACGTCTCTGAAAAGCTTCTTCACGACCCGCAAGGACGCCCTTCTTGCGGAGATCCGCACAAAAGCGGCCCTGGACAAGGACCTCGAGGCCCGGCTCCAGGCGGCGTGCGAGGAGTGGAAGTCGTCCTATTCAGCCTGAGTCCGCCCAAGCCGAACTCCTGACAGACCCCCTCGATGCCCAGCACACGCGACATCCGCCGGCGAATCAAGTCGGTCAAGAACACCCGCCAGATCACGAAGGCGATGGAGCTTGTCGCAGCCTCGAAGATGAAGAAGGCGCAGCAGACCGCCATCGGCGGCCTGCCGTACGCGAATCTTCTCGCCGACGTCCTGGCGGCTCTTTCGACAAGGATCGAGGAAACGTCGCACCCCTTCCTCGTGCAGCGCGACGTGAAGACGCGCGGCATCCTGCTCATCACGACCGACAAGGGCCTCTGCGGCCCGCTGAACGCGAATCTCTTCAAGCTCGTGACGGAGATCCGCACGCCCGTGAAGTACTATTCGATCGGGCGCAAGGGCACCCAGTTCCTGGCCCGCACCAAGCGCGCGATGGTCGCGGAGTTCCAGGTCCATGACCGCGTCCCCTTCGCCGAAGTCAAGGTGGCCTCGGAGTTCATGATCAAGCAGTACCTCGAGGGGGAGATCGACACGATCGAGGTGATCTACCCGCGGTTCAAGAACACTCTGGTCCAGGAACCGACCGTGAGGCCGGTGCTGCCGCTTCGCAGCCTGAAGGATTTTCTCGACCAGCTGGGCAAGGACACGGGCACCGTGCGTGTTCCACACGCCGACGACAGGGAGTTCCTGTTCGAGCCGGGAGTCACCGAGGTGCTCAACGCCCTGCTGCCGTTCTACGTCGACCACCAGATCCACCAGATCGCGCTCTCGGCGAAGGCCTCCGAGCACAGCGCCCGGATGGTCGCGATGAAGACCGCCAAGGACAACGCGACCGAGCTGCTGGACGACCTGACGCTTGAGTACAACAAGGCGCGCCAGGCCTCCATCACCCAGGAGATCCTCGAAATCGCCGCGGCCCAGTACAGCGCGGCCTGAACCGCCACACTTTAATCCGAAACCCGCCCCCTTCTCGACACAATGAACACAGGAAAAATTGTCCAAGTGATCGGCCCCGTGGTCGACGTACAGTTCGCCGAGCACGCGATCCCGCCGATCTACCAGGCGCTCACCATCGATTTCACGGTGTCGGGCAAGAAGGAGCTCCTCACCCTTGAGATCCAGCAGCACCTGGGGGGCGGGGTGGCCCGTGCGATCGCGATGTCCTCCGTGGAGGGCCTGAAGCGCGGAATGACGGTCGTCGACACCGGCGGCCCGATCACCGTCCCTGTGGGCGACGGGGTCCTCGGACGGATCTTCAACGTCACCGGCGACACCGTCGACGGGCGCGGCGAGGTCAAATACGAGAAGAGGTACCCGATCCACCGGCCGGCGCCCGCCCTGGTGGACCAGGACACCAAGGCAGAGATCCTCGAGACCGGCATCAAGGTCATCGACCTGATCTGCCCGTTCATCAAGGGAGGCAAAGCGGGCGCGTTCGGGGGGGCCGGCGTCGGAAAGACGGTGGTGATCCTCGAGCTCATCAACAACATCGCCAAGGCGCACGGCGGCTTCTCCGTGTTCGCGGGCGTCGGCGAGCGCTCCCGCGAGGGCAACGACCTCTACCATGAGATGTCGGAGGCCGGCGTCATCAACCAGAAGGATCTATCGAAGTCCAAGGTGGCGCTCGTCTACGGCCAGATGAACGAGCCGCCGGGCGCCCGCATGCGCGTCGGCCTCTCCGCCCTGGCCATGACGGAGTACTTCCGCGACGAGAAGAACCAGGACGTGCTCCTCTTCATCGACAACATATTCAGGTTCTCCCAGGCGGGATCCGAGGTGTCCGCCCTCCTCGGGCGCTCGCCGTCGGCCGTCGGCTACCAGCCGACCCTGGCGAACGAGATGGGCGTGCTCCAGGAGCGGATCACCTCCACAAACAAGGGATCCATCACCTCCGTGCAGGCCGTCTACGTGCCCGCCGACGACCTCACCGATCCGGCGCCAGCAAACACGTTCGCCCACCTGGACTCGACCATCGTGCTCGAGCGTTCGATCGCGGAACTCGGGATCTATCCCGCCGTGGACCCGCTGGCCTCCGTCTCGAAGGCGCTCGAGGTTTCGATCGTGGGCGAGGAGCATTACAATGTGACGCGCGAGCTGCAGCGCGTGCTCCAGCGCTACAAGGACCTCCAGGACATCATTGCGATCCTCGGTCTCGACGAGTTGTCGCCCGAGGACAAGCTCACGGTCTACCGGGCGCGCAAGATCCAGCGCTTTCTTTCGCAGCCGTTCTCGGTTGCCGAGGTGTTCACCGGAACGCCCGGAAAGTACGTCCCCGTGAAGGACACCGTGCGAGGGTTCAAGATGATTCTCGACGGCCAGCTCGACGATGTGCCCGAGGGCGACTTCTACATGAAGGGTGGCATCGAAGAGGTCATAGCGGCTGGGAAGAAATAACCCCATGCCCCTCACCCTTGAGATCGTCACCCCGGAAGCCCGGGTGTATTCCCAAACGGTCGACTCGGTTGTCATTCCAACCGTGGAAGGGGAGGTGGGGATCCTTCCGGGGCACGTCCCACTCATGACCCAGGTCGGCGCAGGAGAGCTCCGGGCGACCAAGGGCAACGTGACCGAGCTTCTGATCGTGGGCGGCGGCTTCGCACAGGTGACTGCCGAGAAGGTTTCGATACTTGCGGACAGCGCGATCGATGAGGAAAAGATCGATGTCAATGTCGTCGAGGAAGCGATGAAGCGCGCCGAGGACGCCCTCAAGGGCGCGGCAAACCTTACAACAACCGATATCGAGCGCCTCGAGGGAATCGTCCGGTTCTCCGTCGCGCAGCTGACTGTAAAACGCCGGCGGTGACGAGCGCCGGATCTGGGTTGGATTTCATAGCCCGCTGCGGCTGGATCCACCGAGATCAGATGTCGTGAAAATCGGTCATTTTTTGGTTTTTTTTCTGCTTTTTGGCCATGTTTCACGGGTTTTTGCCTAATAAACGCCCATTTTCTTGAAATAGCGCCCGCGCTGAAATGGGCTGCTTAGTCACCCAAACATCCCAAATCTGTTAGGAATTTCTTGAAACTGAGTCTCAGTTCCCTTAGATAACACTCTCTTCAATGCCAGGATCCCGAATCATCCCCACATTTCCACTCTGCCAGCTGCCCGCACATGCGACGGGCCGCGTTCGCGAGCTGAAGGGTGATCCCGAATTCTGCCAAAGGGTTCGCGAGATGGGATTCGGAGAATCCACCTATGTCACCAAAGTCGCGGGCACCCGCACGATCCTGTGCCAGGTCAACGGCACGCGAATCGCGCTGAGCCACCGCGCAGCCAGCCAGATATTGGTCGAGAGGATTGGCACCCGCTAGGGGCGAGGCGATCCCATGGCGGCGGCGGTCAAGCTATCCGACCTTCCCATCGGCGCATCGGCCGTCGTTCGGGAGTTTCCGAAGTCTGGCTCCGGTTCGGTGCGCCTCAGGGAGATGGGGCTCCTCGCGGGCACCCGGATCACGCTCGTAAGGTGCGCCCCCTTTGGGGACCCGATTGAAATCAAGGTCAGGGGCTATCACCTGACCCTCAGGAAGAGCGAGGCGGAGCATGTGATGGTCGAACCCCAGGAGCCATGACGCCGGCATCAAAGGCTTCAAGCCCGGCCCGGCCCCCGGTCTACGCGCTCGTCGGAAACCCGAACTGCGGAAAGAGCACGCTCTTCAACGCCCTCACCGGCCTCAAGCAGAAGGTGGGCAATTACCCGGGCGTGACCGTCGAGAAGAAGATGGGCACGGTGTACTCGCAGCACGGCCAGCCGATCTCCGTCATCGACCTGCCCGGGGCCTATTCGCTGGCCGCGCGCTCGCCGGACGAGGCGGTGACGCGCGACGTGCTCCTTGGCCGGCGCACGGACACGCCCCAGCCGGACCGCATCCTCTGCATCGTCGACTCCACGAACCTCGAGCGAAACCTCTACCTGGTCCACCAGATCCTCGACCTCGGCAGGCCCGTCATCCTCGTGCTCAACATGATGGACCTGGCGACCCAGGCGGGCCTCTCGATCAGGGTCGCGCGCCTGGAGCAGGTGCTCGGCATCCCGGTGATCCCGTGCGAGGCGGCGAACGGCAAAGGCATCATCGAGCTCAAGCTGGCCATGAGCAGGCACGACCTGCCCCTTTCCCGCCACGCGTGGAACATCCCGGCCGCCATCTCGTCCGCCGTCGCCGAGCTGCAGGCGTCGCTTGTCGCCAACGGCGGCAAGGCCCCGCTCATCGCCCGAGCCGAGGCCCTCCTCCTCCTCACGGACCAGGATTCCGTGCGTGTCTCGGGGTCCACGCCGCTTGACCGGCGCACCGACGAGATCCTCAAGTCGTGGCAGAAGCGCTGGGAGAGAGAGGGGATGGACTGGGCGGGCACGCTCGTAAACTCGCGCTACGAGGTGATCGGCCAACTGGCGGCCGAGGTGGTCCACTCCACGCATTCGTCCGGGCCGAGCGCAAGCGACCGGATCGACGCCGTCGTCACCCATCCGGTCTGGGGCTGGCTGGTGCTCGCCGTCGTCATGACGCTTCTCTTCGTCAGCATCTTCTCCTTCGCCCAGGCGCCGATGGACTGGATTGGGAACCACACCACCGCTCTCGCGAACTGGATCAAGGGCGCGATGCCGGCCGGCGAGCTGCGAAACCTGATCACCGACGGGATCATCGGCGGCGTCGGCACGATCATCACCTTCCTTCCCCAGATCCTGATCCTCTTCTTCTTCATCGGCCTGCTTGAGAACACGGGTTACATGGCGCGCGCCGCCTTCATCATGGACCGTCTGATGAGCAGGGTGGGGCTCAACGGGAAGTCCTTCATCCCCCTGCTCAGCTCCTATGCGTGCGCCATCCCCGGCATCATGGCGACGCGCACGATCGAGGACCCGAAGGACCGGCTCGCCACGATCCTCGTGGCGCCTCTGATGAGCTGCTCGGCGCGCCTTCCCGTATACCTTCTGATGATCGCGGCGCTGCTGCCCGGCACCGAGGTGTCGCTTGCCGAGAAGGTGGGCATCATGGTGCTGATGTACGCCCTCGGCACGCTGGGCGCGTTCGGCTTCGCGTGGCTCTTCAAGCGCACGCTCCTGAAGGGCAAGCCGCCGCTCATGATCATGGAGCTTCCCCCCTACAGGCTGCCCCGCCTCAAGGACGTCTGCCTTCACATGGTCGAGCGCGCGGGGCTCTTCCTGAAGCGCGCGGGCACCGTGATCCTGGCCATTAGTATCGTGCTCTGGTACCTATCGGCCCACCCGAAGGCCCCCGAGGGGTCCACCGCGACGCAGCAGCTCGCCCAAAGCTTCGCCGGACGGGCGGGCCACCTGATCGAGCCGGTCATCAAGCCCATCGGCTTCGACTGGCAGATCGGAATCGGGCTCATAAGCTCGTTCGCCGCGCGGGAGGTCTTCGTCAGCACGATGGGCGTGGTCTTCAACGCCGAGGCGGACGAGGGAGACACGACGACGCTCCAGAAGGCGCTCCATTCGGCGAGATGGCCCGACGGCCGCATGCTCTTCACCCCGCTCGTCTGCTTCACTCTGATGATCTTCTATGTCTTCGCGATGCAGTGCATGAGCACGATCGCCGTCGTGCGCCGGGAGACCAACTCCTGGCGCTGGCCCCTGTTCCAAACCGCCTACATGACTGGCGCCGCGTGGATTCTGTCGTTCATTGTGTACCAGGCGGGCACCGCCCTGGGATTCTAACCCAAAGATGTCACCCATACTCCAGACCCTCGCAGCGCTCCTGGTCGTCGCCGCGGCCGCAGTCTGGCTCGTGCTGCGTTCGTTCGCCAGGGGCCGCAAGCCTGGTTGCGGCGGCGACTGCGGGTGCCCCTCCGAGGATCTCCGGGCCAAGGCGCGCAGGCAGGACAAAGCCGTCAGGACCCAAGGCTGAGTCGTCGCATTTGACAGGGAGGCATGGTCCGCGACTCAATCAGGACGACGGGGCCCCGCCCCTCCCGACCGATGTCCATGCTCATCATCCACGACCCTCGGTGCGCCGACTATGGCTCCTTCCAGCACCCCGAAAGGCCGACGCGGATTGTCAGGACGGCGGAGCACCTGCGCGCAGCCTTTCCCTCGTGGGCCTGGAAGGACCTCGTGGACGACGTCCCGGACGCGACGCTGCTCCTCGCGCACACGGCCGAGCACCTCGCCCGGCTGAAGGTGCCCGCTGATTTCGACGCGGACACGGGGTACTTTCCGGACATAGCGGAGCATGCGCGCCGATCCGTATCGGCGGCGATTGCCGCGGCCGAATACGTTCACAGGACCGGACAACCCGCCATGGCGCTCATGCGGCCACCGGGGCACCACGCCACGGCCAGCCAGGCGATGGGCTTCTGCTACCTGAACCAGGTGGCGGTCACCGCCCTTGTCGCCCGGCGCGACCTTGGCGCGCGGCGCGTCGCAATCTGGGATTTTGACGCGCATCACTGCAACGGCACCGAGGCCATCCTCCTTGGCCGCGACGGGTTTCTGGTCTGCTCGGTGCACCAGGCCCCCGGGTACCCCGGCACCGGCCTGCACGACATGGGAAACAGCCGCAACTGGCCGCTGCCCCCCGCAACGCCCCGGGAACAGCACATGGAGGCGCTCCGCGCCTCGCTGGACGCGGTGTGCGACTTCAGGCCGGACATCGTGCTGGTCTCCGCAGGCTTCGACGCGTACGCGCACGACCCGCTCACGGAATTGAGCCTCGAGGTTGAGGATTTCGCCCTGCTTGGGAGATGGCTCCACAAGTCGGGGCTTCAGGCTGCGGCGGTTCTGGAGGGCGGCTACAGCCCCGACCTGCCGGGCCTTGTGGCGGCCTTTCTCTCATCGTGGGCGGAGTAGCCATCCCTCGCGGCTTCCCGGGCGCGTGCGCTCCGGGACTGCCTTTTAAGATTCGCCCTCGTTGGCCGGGCCATCCACGATCAAATAGCTTGAGATGATATCCCGATTTCTGCCGCACCCGGTCCGCCGCCTGCTTGGCGTAAAGACACAGCACCCTCGTATTTCCGGCTACAGCCTCATTGACCAGCCCGGGCAGCTGCCGCCCCTTCTCGCGGCCATCGACCAGGTGAACGAGGTCGTCATGGATACGGAGGCGGACAACATGTTTCGGTTCCGCGTCCGGGTGTGCCTGCTGCAGTTCTACGTGTGCGGCGAGGTCTTCCTCGTGGACGCCCTGGCCCCGCTCGACCTTGGGGTCCTCTGGCCCCGGCTCGCGAAGAAACACCTCGTGATGCATGGAAGCGACTTTGACCTCCGGCTGCTCTACGACTTCTGCGGGTTCCGGGCCAAGAGCCTCTTCGACACGATGCTGGCGGCCCAGCTCCTGGGCCGCAGCAGGATAGGTCTCGCCTCGCTGATCGAGGATAATTTCGGCGTGAAGCTCGACAAGGAGGGCCAGAAGGCCAACTGGTCCCGCCGGCCGATCACCCCGAAGCTCTCCGACTACGCCGCCCTCGACGTGTGGTACCTGCCGGCACTTCGGGACATTCTCGCCCGCGAGCTCAAGAGGCTGGGCCGCCTCGACTGGATGGATCAGCAGTGCAGGGCGCAGATCGAGGCAGGCGTGACCGGATTCGCCCCGCCCGACGAGAACGACTGGCGCATCGGCAGGTCCGAGCGCCTTCGCGCGCGCGGCCAGACGGTCCTGCATGCCGTATGGCACTGGCGCCAGGAGCAGGCCCTGCGCCTCGACACACCCCCGTTCAAGGTCTGCTCGAATGAGCTCCTGATGAAGCTGGCGTCGTACGCCGACGAGGGGGCGTCCGAGGAGGAGATCCTTTCCTCGGTGAATCTCGGAAAACGCCATGCGCGCCTCATCGGATCGCTGGCCGCCGCGGTCCGCGCGGGCCTGGAGCGCGACCCTCGCATGCTCCCGAGGCGGCCCGGCCGAGACCCCAACCACCATCCGCTCACCCAGGCTGAGATCGCCCTTATGGACCGGATCAAGGAGGAGCGCGACAAGATCGCCTCAAAGATATCGATCGAGCCCACCCTGATCGCCAACCGGTCGCAGCTTTCGCAGATCGCGCGCACGCCCCGCAAGCTGGGCGAGATTCTACTGCCCTGGCAGGCCACCCTCCTCGCCGAGGCGCCCTCGCTTAAGGTGTGAACGCAAACATCGCCCGCCATCTCGACCGGATGGCCGCTGCGCAGCCCGGGGCGACGGCGCTCAAGGTGCCGCGGGGTCGGACCCCCTCGGGCGCGATAGACTACCTTTCCCTGAGCTTTGCCGAACTCCTCTCCGAGACCGACGCCTGGTGCGCGAGGCTGAAGGGGCGGGGCGTGGGCCGGGGTGATCGGACCCTGGTCATGGTGAAGCCGGGTCTCCCCCTCGTCGCCTCGGTGTTCGCGCTGTTCAAGCTGGGAGCCGTGCCGGTCGTCATTGACCCGGGCATGGGCCTCGGGAGTTTTCTGGCCTGCGTCGAACGTTCGCGGACTCGGGCCCTTGTGGGCGTCCCGATCGCACAGGTTCTTTCCCGCGCATGCCGGCGCGCCTTTCGGAGTGTCAGGGTCCGTGTCCCGGTAAGCGGCTCGCTCACGGCCAGGATGACGGGAGTGGTTGGAGCGTCCGCCGATGCCGCGTCCGCCGAGCCCGGCGACCTCGCCGCCGTGCTTTTCACGTCCGGATCCACCGGCGCCCCCAAGGGCGTCTGCTACGAGCACGGCATGTTCGAGGCCCAGGTCGGGATCATCCGCGAGACCTATGGAATCGAGCCGGGGGAGATAGACCTCCCGCTCCTTCCCATCTTCGCCCTGTTCAACCCCGCGCTCGGCATGACGAGCGTCATCCCGGAGATGGACCCGCGCCGGCCCGCCAGGGCCGACCCCGCGAAGATTGTCCAGGCCATCCTCCAGGAGGGGGTCACGAATTCCTTCGGATCCCCCACGCTGTGGCGGAAGGTCGCCGACTACTGCCGCGCGCGGGACGTCAGGCTTCCGAGCCTGAGGCGGGTCCTGTGCGCAGGAGCGCCGGTTCCCGCCGACCTCTGGGAGGCGGCAAATTCGTTTCTGACCGGAGGCCGGCTCCACAGTCCCTACGGCGCGACCGAGGCCCTTCCGGTGAGCACCGTGTCGGCCGAAGAGATCGATCCGGGCTCGACGCGAGGTGCCTGCGTCGGGCGCCCGGTCCGGGGCGTGGACGTCAGGATAATCCCCATTTCGGACGGGCCCATTGCAGCGCTCGCTCCGGCGGCCGAGCTTCCAAACGGGACGGTCGGGGAGATCATCGTGCGCGGCCCTGTTGTGACGAAGGAATACGACGCGCTGCCCGAAGCCACGGCAGGTGCGAAGATCGCCGATGCCACGACGCCCGGCGGCGTCTGGCACCGGATGGGGGACTGCGGCTGCGTCGACGGCGACGGCCGCCTCTGGTACCTCGGCCGCAAAGCCGAGCGGGTCGACACCTCGGGCGGGGTCCTGTTCACGGAGCCCTGCGAGCAGGTCTTCCGCGCCCACCCGCGCGCCAGGCGATGCGCCCTGATCGGCGTGGCCAAGGAGCCCGCGCTGGTCGTGGAGACCCGCGTCCGCGGAGAGGCGGATGCCCGCGCTTTCGTCGAAACGCTTCGCGCCCTCGCACGGGGCCATCCGCACACTTCAGCCATCAGGACCTTCTTCTTCATGAAGCACCTCCCGGTCGATGTCCGCCACAACGCAAAGATCCACAGGCTCGCTCTCGCTAAGTGGGCCGTCGGTGCACGATCCTACCGGGCCGCCTGATTCTGATACGGATCCAGGCACGCGCCCAAGAATGTGAACGACAACGAGGCAAGCGACGCATCCCTGGGGCCCGTCCTTGTAACAGGGGGGACGGGATTCCTTGGGCGCGCGATCGTCGAGCGGCTGCTTTCGCAGGGCCGTCCGGTCGCCGTGGCCGCGCGGACGCCGGCACCCGATCTGGACGCGCGCGGCGTCCGTTTCATCCGCGTGTCGCTCGAGGACGCCGAGGGCGTCCGCGAGGCGTGCCGCGGGATGCAGGCCGTGTTCCACGTGGCCGCGAAGGTGGGTGTCTGGGGGAGGCGCGCGGACTTCTTCCGGATCAACGTTCTGGGCACCCGGGCCGTGATCGATGGCTGCCGGATCCACGGCGTGCGCCGGCTGATCCATACGAGTACGCCTAGCGTCGTGTACAACGGCCTTGATCTGGCCGGTGTCGACGAGTCCCTGCCCCTCACGACACGCTGCCCGAGCCCCTATCCGCTGACAAAAGCCGCAGCCGAGGCGGAGGTGCTCGCGGCCCATTGCCAGGCGCTCCGGACGGTGGCCCTCAGGCCGCACCTCATATGGGGGCCGCGAGACCCCCACCTTGTCCCGCGGCTGCTTTCCCGCGCCCGGGCGGGCCGGCTAAGGATCGTAGGGCCGGGGACGAATCGCGTCGACATGGTCCACATCGAAAACGCCGCGGATGCCCACATAGCCGCAGAAGGGTGCCTGGCCGGCGACGCCCCCGCAGCGGGTGGACGGGCCTACTTCATCACGAACGGCGAGCCGGTTGTCCTATGGGATTGGATCAACGGGCTGCTTGCATCCCTCGGCGAACCACCGGTGACAAAGAAGCTGTCTCTCCGCGCGGCGACGGCAATCGGCTGCGCGTGCGAGGCTGCGTGGAGCCTGCTTCCGCTGGCAAGTGAGCCGCCGATGACCCGGTTCGTCGCCGCGGAGCTCGCAAAGGACCACTGGTTCGACATCTCCGCCGCCCGAAGGGACCTGGGTTATGCGCCCCGCATCAGCATGGTCCAGGGCACTTCCGATCTCGTTCAAGACCTGTTGCGTCAGGCCGCATCGCGATCGAAGTAACATCAGGCCGTGCGCGAGGTTTTCCCATCCATGGGAAGGCTGGGTTCCACTTTCGGACAACCCGGCATTTATCCGGGAATATGCAGTTTTGTTATCATTTGATTAATATGATGATATGATATTTTTATCGGCTGGCATATGACCTGCAGACAGATGGCCGCAACCACACAACCCCAACGCCCAACACACCGGTTTTCGCCGTGCTATCCGAGCTCAGAATCGCCATCCGCCGACTCCTGAACTCACCCGGGTTCACGGCGACCGCCTTAACCACGCTTGCGCTCTGCATTGGGGCCAACCTGGCCATCTTCGCGGTGGTTGACGCCATCCTCGTCCGACCGCTGCCTTTCCCCAGCGCCAACCGGCTGGTCACGCTCTATTTCATCTACCCAAAGCTCCCCAGCGCTCAACCGGGCGCATCGCTTACGAATTACTACGAGCGTCGCGGGAAGATCCCGGCATTGGCCTCTATATCCGAAATCGACGAGGGGACTGCGGTCATCGGCGAGACCGGGTCCAATTCGATAGAGAAACTCGGCAGGGTCACGCCGGAGTTCTTCGACACCCTCGGGGTCAAGCCTCTGATGGGCCGCGCCTTCACCGACGCGGAGATGACCTACCAGACCGACCATGTCGCGATGCTCAGCTATGAATACTGGCAGACGCGCTTCAACGCGGACCCGAACGTGCTCGGCAAGACCATTCGCACGAACGGCGATCCAAAGGTCATTGTCGGCGTGCTGCCGCCCCATTTCCGATTTCTGTCGTTCCAGGCGCCAGTCTTCATGCCCCTCTCGTCGGAGGAAGGTGAGCGAAACGTTGGCGCGCGTCATAGCGTCGGCAAGATCCAGGTTGCACGCTTGTCCGACGGTGCGAGCCTCGCGGATGTGCGGGCGCAGATCGCAGCCCGAGACATGGCGCTGGCGCCGGAGTTTCCGGAAGCAAAGCTCGTCGCCGAAGCCGGTTGCAGCACGGTGGTCGCGCCTCTGCAGGCTGACTATGTAGCGTCCGTTCGGCCGACACTCATCCTTATGCAGGCGGCAGCGCTCTGCCTTCTGCTCATCGGGTGCGTCAACCTTGTGAACCTCCTGCTTATCCGCGCGTGCAATCGGGCGAGAGAGATGGCCATCCGCCAGGCGCTGGGCGCGGGCCAGCGCCACATTGTCAGGGATGTCATGACCGAAACAATGGTGCTGGCGGCTGCCGGGGCCGCGCTGGGGCTCTGGGTGGGCGCCGTCACCATCCGGCTCCTGGGCTATTTGGGCGTGGATCAGCTGCCCCTGGGCTCCGAGGTGTCCTTTAACGGGCGCCTTGCGGCGGCCGCCATGCTTGGCGCACTGGTTGTCGGCGCGTGCATTGCCATCCCGATCGCGTGGTTCAATCTTCGCGGCGGACTCGCCCTTGCGCTCAAATCTGAGTCGCGCAGCGGCACCGCGGGTCATGCCACGCTCCGGCTGCGACGCGGATTCATCGTGGCCCAGATCGCCCTTGCATTCGTACTGCTGACCGGAGCAGGCCTCCTTGGGATGAGCTTAAGGCGCGCGATGGCCGTGTTGCCCGGGTTTCGGCCTGATCATGTGATCACGGGGCAGTTCAATCTGACGTGGAACGGCTATCGCACGCTGGATTCATTCCACGGCTTCTTTGACCGCCTGTTTGAGAAGACGCGCTCGCTACCAGGGATTTCGGCGGCCGGAGCAGTAACCTTTATTCCCGTGGTCGGACCCGCGGCCGGCGACGCGCTTACGGTTCCGGGATACACGCCTAAACCCGGGGAGTCGTCCGTCCTCGTGCATGATGTCCTAGGGGTCGCCGGGGACTATTTTGTCGCGATGGGTATTCCCCTGCGGAGCGGGAGATTCTTGGAGCCCGCAGATGCCGTGCGCGATCAGTTGACGTGTGTGGTTGATGAGACGTTTGCCGGGCACTACTGGCCCGATGGAAGCGCTGTCGGTCGCCAGATCTATCCCGGGACGGGAACGGGGGAGTACATGAAGCTCTACACAATCGTCGGCGTTGTTGGCTCAGTGAAACAGTCCGGCCTGACGGAGACTCACGGCCGCGGCGCCGTCTATTTTCCCTACAGCCGCGAGTATTTCCGCAATTACATCCTTGTTGCCCGGACAAGCCTCTCTCCTAGCGCAGTTGCAAATACCCTCGTGCGCGCGGTGCGCGAGGCGGATCAAGACGTGTCCCTCAGTGACGTGCGTCCTATGGAGGTCCGTGTCAGCGACAGCCTGCTCACCCGCCGGTCGCCCGCGCTGATGGCCGCGATCTTTGCCCTATCGGCCCTGCTGCTTGCGACCGTCGGACTTTATGGGGTTATGGCATATGCCGTTGCACAACGCACAAGGGAGTTTGGTGTCCGGATCGCCCTCGGTGCCCAGGATTCGGATGTGCTCAGGCTCGTGTTCACGGAGGGGGTTTGGCTCGCGGCAATCGGACTCTCCCTGGGCATAGCCCTCTCCCTGCTGCTTACGCGGTACATGTCATCCCAATTGTTCGGTGTTGGGCCGAACAACCCACTCGCATTTGGCGGCGTCGCAGCGTTGATCGCGCTGGTTGCCTGCGCTGCCAGTTTGCTTCCCGCCCGTCGGGCAACCAAGGTTGATCCCATCGTCGCGCTGCGGTCAGACTGATTCGGACTACGAGCGCCGCTGCCTTACAGCCTCAAAGAGCGTGATCAGCGCGGCCATCGCCACGTTGAGCGAATCGGCCTGGCCGGCCATCGGAATCCGGACAGGGATGTCCGCGTTCTTGAGCCAGAATTCGCTGAGCCCGTACTGCTCGCTCCCCATCACGACGGCCAGCGGCCCCCTGAGGTCGCATTCGGAGTAGACTGCCTTTGCCGCGGGGGTGGTGGCGACGGTGCGCATCCCGCGCTCCCTAAGCCAGGCGAGGACCTTCGCGCTCTCCTCGACGACGCACGGCACCGAAAAGAGCACTCCGGTGGAGGCGCGGACCACGTTGGGATTGAAAAGATCGGTCACCGGGTCGCAGACGATGACCGCGTCGCATCCGGCCGCGTCGGCGCTCCTGAGGATCGTCCCAAGGTTGCCGGGCTTCTCGATGGCCTCGACGACGAGGACAAATGGAACCGCCTGCAGGGTGAGGTCCGCGAGGGTCCTTCGCCATTGGGGCGCCACGGCAAGGATGCCGTCCGGGCGCTCGCGGTAGGCGACCTTCGCGAACGCCTCCTTGGACAACTCGAAAAGCTTCGCGCCGCCCGCCTCGGCCGCGGCCAGCAGCGCAGGCTCGTTCTCGCCCAGGAACCATTCCCTCGAGAAATACAGCTCGTCCAGCACCACCTTCGTCTCAAGGGCGCGCCGGACCTCGCGGTACCCTTCCACAAGGAAGGCGCGTTCCTCGTCCCGTGCTCTGCGGTCGCGCAGCCGCACGAGGCGCTTCAGCCTCGGGTTCTGAAGGCTGGTGATTGTCTCGACGGGCATCGCCCTATTTGAATTGTAGTTAGGGTCCGTGTCCAAAAAGAAAACATTCAACGACAGGCCCTTTGGCTACCACCAGGAGATCGAGCTGTCGATTACGACGCTGACCAACCTTGGCGTCGGGCTGGGGCGGGTGGACCTGGAGGGAGGGGAGGGAGGGCGCAAATGGGTGGTCATGGTCGCCTTCGCTCTACCGGGTGAGCGGGTCCGGGCACGGGTCTTTCGCAACCACGCGAATTTTTCAGAAGCGGACCTTCTTGCGGTGATTGAGCCCTCGGCGAGTCGGATCGAGCCCAAGTGCGCCCTCTTCGGCCTGTGCGGCGGGTGCCAGTACCAGAACCTCCGCTACGAGGAGCAGCTTGAATGGAAGCGCCGCCAGGTTGCCGAGCTCATCGAGCACATGGCGGGGCTCACCCTTGCGGTCTCTCCGGTCATCGGCTCGCCCCGGCCCTTCGGCTATCGCTCAAAGATAACACCCCATTTCAACGCCCCGCGCGCGGGCTCCGAACTGGCGATTGGGTTCCTGAGGCAGGGCACCCGCTTCGACATCGTGGACGTGCCACGCTGCGAGATCGCAACTGACGCCATAAACGCACGGCTGGGGGCGGTCCGTGACGAGATCCGAAGCCGGGCGGGCGAGGGCGCTTTCATCCGGGGTGCGACGCTTCTCTTTCGCGACGCTGGCGGCACGGTCACCACGAGCCATGAGGAGCGGGTGACGGAGGAGATCGCGATGGGACCGGGTGAGACGCTCCGGCTTGGCTTCCTTGCCCGGGACTTCTTTCAGAACAACCCGTTCATCTTGCCCTCGTTCGCCGCCTATGTCCGCGACCAGGCCCGGTCGAGCGGCGCGCGCTTCCTCGTGGATGCCTACTGTGGAAGCGGACTCTTCGCCCTGGCTGCGGCCCGGGCTTTCGAGCGCGTCGCGGGGGTTGAGGTGAGCGAATCATCGGTTGTATTCGCGCGGGAGAACGCGGCAGCGAACGGGATCACAAACGTCTCGTTCGTCGCCGGGGATGCGTCGGCGATCTTCTCGGGCCTGGACTTCCCGTCCAACGACACGGCTGTGGTGATCGACCCGCCCCGCAAGGGATGCGACGAGGCCTTTCTCAACCAGCTCTTCTCGTTCGGGCCGCGGGCCGTCGTGTACGTGAGCTGCGACCCGGCGACGCAGATGCGCGATCTGAAGGTGTTCCTGGCGGCCGGCTACACGGCTTCGGCGGTGCAGCCCTTCGACCTGTTTCCCCAGACCCGGCACCTGGAATGCGTCATCACCCTGGCGCGGCCCGGGTATTGCCAAGGTGAAGGCGCCTCCAGATGATCCCCTCCATGAGCCCGACGGCCGCGTTCCTCCATTCGTGGAAATTCGTCCGCAGCGGCGGACTTGACCAGGTCTCGCTTGAGACCGCGGATGACCTCAGGGCCCTGGGGGAGCTGGACCAGAAGCTCTGGGTGGCGCTCAGCTGCCCGGTCAAGGGCCTCCAAATCGACGAGCGAACCCTGGCGATCATCGACACAGACGGCGATGGGCATGTCCGGCCGCCGGACGTGATCGCGGCCGTCTCCTGGGCCTGCGCCCGCCTAAGGGATCCTGTCACGCTGTTGGAAGGCTCCGAAATCCTCCCCGTCGCGGCGGTCGGCAATAGTCCGGAAGGGCGTTCCGTGGCGGACGCCGCTACCTGGATCCTCTCGACGCTGGGCAAGCAATGCGACGCCGTTTCGGCTTCTGACGCAGCCGAGGTCGCCAAGTCCGTTGCAAAGGGCCCCCTCAAGGGCGACGGAATCCTGAGGCCGGAGGCCGCCGCCGATGACGAGACCCGGGCTCTTATCAGCGACATCGCGTCATGCCTGAAGGAGGTGACGGAGAAAACGGTCGCCTCGTTCTATTCGGATCTCGAGGCCTTCAAGGCATGGCATGGTGCCGGCGGCTCGACCGCCGCCGAGGGAATAGGTCCTGCGGCGGCCGAGGCCTTCCAGGCCGTGGCCGCAGTCCGCGTCAAGGTGGCGGATTATTTTACCCGCACCCAGCTTGCGTCTTTCGATCCTTCGGCGGTCCCGGGGCTGAACCGCGACGAAGAGGATTACCGTGCATTGTCCGGCAGCGACCTGGCGGCCGAATCCAAGATGCTCGAGGCGTTTCCGCTTGCCCGGATCGAGGCGGGCCGACCGCTGCCGCTTCTGGAGCGCGTCAATCCCGCCTGGGCAGCCGCGCTCGCCCGTCTTCACGACGCCGCGATCGTCCCCCTCCTGGGAGACGGGATCGTCTCTCTCACGCCCGAGGACTGGGCGGCCCTCGGCGAAAAGCTCCACCCCTACGAGGCGTGGATTGGCACGAGGCCGACGTCCCCGGTTGCAAGCCTGGGCCCCGAGAGAATCGACGCCATTCTTGCCGGCACGGGCCGCAAGACGCTGGCGGACCTGTTTAGCGAGGACAGGATGCTGGCTCCCAGGGTCGCGGCTGCCGCGGACGTTGAGCGCCTGGCCCTTTTCTACAGGGACCTGGGGACCATCCTTCGGAATTTTGTCAATTTCTTCGACTTTTACTCGAGGGTGAGGCCCGCCGTGTTTCAGGCTGGCACCCTCTTCCTGGACAGCCGCTCGTGCCGGCTGTGCATCCAAGTGGACGATTTCGCGGCGCATTCCGTGTTTGCGGCCATGAGCCGCGTCTACGTCGCGTATGTCGAATGCCGCCGCCGAGGCGGGCAGACGATGAGGATCGCGGCGGCCTTCACGCAGGGCGACAGCGACTACCTGTTCGTCGGCCGAAACGGCGTCTTCTACGACCGCAAGGGGCGGGATTGGGACGCAACGATCATCAAGATCTCCGATGCGCCGATCAGCATCCGGCAATCGTTCTTCTCCCCGTATAAGAAGGTTGCTTCGTTCGTCGGGGACCAGTTCGCGAAGTTTGCCGCGTCAAAGGAAAAGGTGGTCCAGGGTAGCCTCGAGGTCGCAGCCGTGGCTCCGGTGCCCCAAACGCCCCCGCAGTCGCAGTCGTTCGACATCGCCAAGTTCGCGGGAATCTTCGCCGCAATAGGCCTTGCGATCGGCGCGATCGGCGGAGCGCTGACGAGCGTCTTCAGCGGGCTTCTCCACCTGCCGCCGTGGATGTGGCCGATTGCGGTTGCCGCCGCCCTTCTGATCATTTCAGGGCCTTCGATGCTTCTCGCCGCCCTAAAGCTGCGCCAGCGAAACCTCGGGCCCCTTCTCGAGGGAACGGGTTGGGCGGTGAACGGCCGCGTGAAGATAAACATACCCCTTGGGGTCGCGCTGACCGACCGGGGTGTTCTCCCCCCGGACTCCACCCGGCTCACCATTGATCCCTACGAGGACGAGGCGGCGAACAGGCAGCGCATTGTAGCGTATGCGCTTGTCTTGGTGTTATTTGCGTGGCTTGTAGTGGCCCGAATCTTCCGCTTCTGGCCTTTCTAGCGGACCCACTGCGTCCGCAGGTTTGTAGGCGCAGACTCCCCCGTGGTCGGCCTAGCATTGCGCTTGCAAATAAGCTGTATGCATAAATCTAATGGCCTGTTCTCAAGCAAAGGAGCCACCATGAAGCTAGCCGACTGGTTCATGCAGGGAGTGGAGTTCGCAAACTGCAATTGCATCTGGGGCTGCCCGTGCCAGTTCAACGGGGCACCCACCCACGGAAACTGCCGGGCCTACACGTTTGTCCACATCGAAAAGGGGAGATTCAACGATGTGCCCCTTGACGGCCTGCGCTGGGGCATCCTGGCGGCCTGGCCGGGGCCGATCCATCTCGGAAATGGCACCTTCCAGTCGGTCGTCGATGAGCGCGCTGATGTGAAGCAGCGGGCCGCCCTCGAGGCAGTCTCGCACGGCCGCGAGACAGAGCCAGGCAAGCTGATCTGGCAGGTGTTTTCGACGACGGTCACGAAGCTCCTGCCGACGGTCTTCAAGCCCATTGACCTAGAAGTCGACATTAAGACGCGCACGGCGAAGGTAAGCGTTCCCGGCATGCTGGAGGGAAGAGCCGAGTCTATCCGCAACCCCATGACAAAGGCCGACCACCAGATTCGTGTGACGCTACCGACTGGTTTTGAATTTACCGAGAGCGAGTTCGTCAGCGGCACGGCGAAGGCCGCTGGACAAATCGAGATTGATTTTGACGGGACCCACGCACACCTCGCGCGCATCCATTGGAGCACGCATGGCGTGGTCCGCTGATTCCCAGACTTGCCGGCAGAAGAACGAACTAACGTTGAGTCTCTCCTACGCCGAGACCGCTGGCTGATCGGCGGCGCGCTCGCGGTGGCTATCGTCCTCTGCTGGGCTTGGATCGTGCCGATGGCGTTCGACATGTACGGCCCCATGACCGGCTCGGCGGCATGGATGATGACATCCACATGGGATCTCACCCACCTCACGCTCCTTTTCGCCATGTGGGTGGTGATGATGGCGGGCATGATGCTGCCCTCTGCCGCGCCGGCGTTCCTGCTTTACGCCAGCGTCATCCGGAGAAGCCCGGAGGGTGCCAGGACGGCCTCCCATGTCTATGCGTTCGCCGGCGGCTATCTCCTGGTCTGGACGGCATTCAGCCTTGCCGCGACGATGCTGCAGCGCCTGCTCGCGGACTGGCTGCTTCTTTCTCCGATGATGGACTCCCAGGACAGCAAGTTCGGCGGCGCCCTCCTCGTGGTAGCAGGAGTCTTCCAATTCACGCCCTTCAAGCGAGTGTGCCTTGAATCGTGCCGCTTCCCCGCCGCCTTCATCACCAGGCACTGGAGGTCCGGGATCTCCGGCGGCCTCTATCTCGGTGTCGCGCACGGCCTCTTCTGCCTGGGCTGTTGCTGGGCGCTTATGCTGCTGCTGTTCGTCGGAGGAGTGATGAACCTGTGGTGGATCGCCGCCCTCACCGTCTTTGTTCTCCTCGAGAAGCTGGCTCCCTTCGGCGCGCTGGGAGGGCGCTTCTCCGGGATGCCTATCATTGCGGTGGGTGTTTGGTGCCTTCTCAGAGGCTTCGGCGTCTTTGGATAGGACGCGTGAGCATTTCAGCGGAACTCCATCCACTCGGGCGACGAATACTGCTCCACCAGGCCCTCCATCTCCTGATCGTTGAACTCCGGCCACGGTGTTTCCGCGGCGTCCGCCGCAAGCGCCGCAGCAAGGCGCACGACAAAATCCTCGCCGAATCTATCCCAAGCCACGACGCTGCCGCCGGCGGCCGGCTTCCAGATCGACCCCTGGAACAGAAGCCCGCGCTTGTTCCTCTTCTGGGCCCCCCCGGCGATCTTTGCGCCGCTCTTCGAATGGATGACGTCGAATATCTCAGCCCTCTCGAAGCACACGCCCGCGGGCCCGCCCAGCTCGCCCGCCGCGATCGCCTCGGCGACGGGTTTGAGCTCGACCGGCACCCCGGCCTCCTTGAGCGCATCCGCAAGCGCCTCGTGGATGGCCCGATAGCTCTGTGTTGCGCGTGCCTCCTCGAATGGGTGCCCCCGCGGGATCACAAGGCAGTAAGTCCAGTCGTCGCGGTGATCCACGATGCCGCCTCCTGTCGGCCGGCGGCAAAGGTCAAAGGCTTCGCCGGCCGGAAGCTGGCTCCTGACGAAAGATATCTTCTGGCTGTATCCGAACGTGAACGCCGGCGACCTCCACTCATAATGCCGGTAGCGCGCAGCCCGGTCCCGCGGATAGCGCTGCAGGAGCATGAAGTCCACCGCCATGTTCTCGGCTGCTCCGCCCGTTCGCACGGGCAGGATATCAAGGTTCATGGGAGTCGAACGAGCCATCCGGCCCGCCAGTGCTTCCCCTCGCGGGAAAGCGCAAGCACCCCCGCCTTCGGGAACGAGTAATACACCCCGCCGCATTCGGGGCCGCGGGCCATCATGGAAGCAAGAACGCCGAGATGCGGCTCGTGCCCGACGACAGCTAGTTCGCCGTCGTGGGATTCGAGCAGCGCGGCAATCTTGCCAGGATCGTCGTTGGGGCGGAGGCCGGACGTAGGCACGAGGGGCGCCGAAAGCCCAAGACCCTGCACAAGAAGCTCGGCCGTCTCCCGCGCGCGGGAAAGCGGGCTGTGCCATACCTCGGACGGAGTGAAGCCAGGGCCCGCCCGGAGGGCGACGCACACGCGCTCAACCTGCTCGCGCCCCTTTGCGCTCAGCGGCCGCGCGGGGTTTTCCTCCTCGGAAACCGCGTCGGCGTGGCGCATGAGGTAGATCATCTTTTCCCGGTCAACGGCGCCGCTCAGGGCGCCAGACGTTCTATTACCCACGCACCCGTTCCCTCGCGGCGGTAGCGGATGCGGTCGTGGAGCCGGCTCCTTCGTCCCTGCCAGAACTCAACCAGCTCGGGGACGATCCTGAAGCCGCCCCAGTTGGGGGGGCGGGGCGCGTCGGCGCCCGAATATTTTTGCTCCATTGCTTTCATCTCGTGGTCAAGCACCTCGCGCCCCGAGATTATAGAGCTCTGGGCCGAAGCCCACGCCGCGAGCTGGCTCGCCCTCGGGCGGCTGTGGAAATACGCCTCGCTTTCCTCGCGGGCCACTCTTGCCACGGCTCCCTCGATGATCGCTTGGCGTTCAAGGGCCACCCATGGAAAGACGAGCGCCGCCCGGGGATTTGCGTCCATCTCCCGCCCCTTTCGGCTCTCATAGTTTGTGTAGAACACGAACCCGCGCCCATCCATGCCCTTTAGGAGGACCATCCGCCCGGACGGGCGGCCGTCCCTCGCCGCGGTCGCAAGAACCGCGGCGTTCGGCTCATGGATCTTCGCCGCCTCAGCCTCCTGGAGCCACTTCTCAAACTGCCGGAAGGGATCGCGTGCGACGTCCTTCTCCGACAGGCCGGCGAGCGAATATTCCGTCCTTAGGTCGGCCAGGCTCATTGCCGGGCACGTTGCGCGCGCGCAGTTGCCCTGTCAAAACATCCTCCGACCGCCTAACGGGTCAGCGCCCTGATAAGTTCGGAGTGCGCGGGAAACTCCCTCAGGAGGGCTTCCCGCTGTCCCAGCTCGAACTCTTGCTCGCTCCAAGCCGGCGAAAGCGTGCACCCAAACAGGGTCCAACCCCGGTCGCTTTTCCTTGCGTCCGGACGAAGCCGCGCCCCCTGCCAGTTGCCGGCCATCACGACCGCCTGCGGGGCGTGGTTTCCTCCCACGTCGGGCCCGAGGATGCACGTCCGGCGGTGGCCCGTAACCGGCTCGATCTGGGTCAGTTCCGCCGGATCACCCGCATGAAAGTGCCAGATTTCGTCGGTTCCCAGGCGGTGCAGCGCCGAGAATTCATCATTCGTGATCAGGAATAGGATTGCCGATCCGCAGGCCCGCCCGTCGGGTCCGCTTATCGGGCTCGTCCAGGTGGGCGCGAAGAATCCACCCTCCTTGGGGAGCGGCGCAAGCCCAAGGCTCGAAATCAAGTGCCGGGCTTCGGCGTTCATAAACAGCAACATATATAATATGTTGTGGTTTTGCACGCCATTCCGGGCTTCCCGTCCCAACGCTGATTCGCGATGCTTCGTGGATGGATAGGCTCAACACCTTCATCGATCGCAGCGCTCCGGTCCTGCTGGGCCGGCTCAAGCGCCTCGTAAGCTTTCCCACCATCAACCCGCCGGGAGAGGACTACGAAGTCGTGACGGGATACCTGACCCGTGAACTCACACGGATCGGGCTCTCGGCGCGGCGCATTCCCATTCCGGGCCGGCTTCTGCGAAGCAGCCTTCCCCCTTCTCAGCATGGCTACCCGCGTTACAACGTGCTCGGCAAGCTCAGGGTGCCCGGCGCCCGCAAGACCATCCATTTCAACGCGCATTATGACGTCGTCCCGGTCTCCGGCACGTGGCGCCACGGAAGCCCCTTCAGCGGTGCGGTCGAAAAGGGCCTGATCTACGGCCGCGGCACCGCCGACATGAAGGGATCGATCGCGAGCCTGATCACGGCCATCGACGCGATCCAGAGGACGCGGACGCGGCCCCTGATGAACATCGAGGTTTCATTCACGGCCGACGAGGAAACGGATTCGTTTCTTGGCGCCCGGTGGGTCGTCGACGAGGCGCCCATCAGGCCGGATTATGCGATCGTGATGGAGGGAGGGGAGGGCGACGAGGTGTGCTGCGGCCATAACGGGACGCTCTGGCTCGAGGTCACTGTCCACGGCCGAGCCGCGCATGGCTCCAGGCCCGAGGAGGGTGTCAATGCCCTTGAGAAGATGGCCGCCCTCGTCCTCGGACTCGAGGCCTACAAGAAGAAGATCGCCCGCCGGACGTTCGTGACCCCGGAGGGCAAGACCATGCGCCCAACGATAAATGTCGGCGGCGTATTTTCATGCGGCGAGGGCGCAAAGATAAACACAGTCCCCGCCCAGGCTTCGTTCTCGATCGACCGGCGTGTCCTTGCCATTGAGGACCACGCCGCCGCTGAGCAAGATCTGCGCGCCTTCCTGTCCTCCGCTGCCAGGCGGATCCCCGGCTGCCGGATCACGGTGTCCAAGGTTTCCGAGAATTTCTCGTGCTTCACGAAGCCCAGCCACCCCTTCTTCAAGGCCATGGCGGCAAGCGTGAGGAGGGTGCGCGGCAGGCCGACGGTCTTCAACGTTTCAACCGGCTTCAACGACATCCACTATTTCGCGCAGCACCTGAAGATCCCCACGCTGGGCTACGGTCCAGGAGGTGACGACATTCACGCCGTGGACGAGCGAGCGCGCGTCAAGGACCTCGTATCAGCCGCGAAGATCTACGCCAACCTCCTGACGACCTTCGGGGGCTGAACGTCGCTCAGGGATTGATGAAGCCGCGGCGCACGATGTGCACCGCGATGGCCGCCAGCAGGAGGGCGATGATCTTGGACACCGCCCTCAGGCCCGTCTGCCCGATCATGCGCTCGAGGCGCTCGCTCTCGGCAAACGCCAGGGCGACCAGCCCTAGGTTGACGGCCAGCGCAAAAAGCGTCATCGGCAGGCCGAGGGACTGGGAGATGACCAGGAGCGTCGTGATCGTCGCGGGCCCGGCGATGAGCGGCATGCCAAGAGGCACGACGCCAAAATCCTCCGGGAGATTGATCTTGTCCTGGGACGGCGACTGGACCAGCTCGCGCGATGCCAGGATGAAGAGAATGAGCCCGCCGGCTATCTCGAAGTCCCCCTCTCCGATCCCTATGGCGATGAAGATGCTCCGGCCCAGCAGAAGGAAGAGCAGCGCGACTATTCCGCCCGTCCAGGTGGCCTGGGTGGCTATCTTCTTGCGCTTGTCCACCGGCACGTCCCTTCCAAGCGCCATGAATATGGCGGCAAGCCCGATGGGGTCGATCGTCACGAAAAGCGGGATGAAGCACTCGAGGAATTTCCGGACCAGATCCATGGGCAAACAGCCTGCGGCGCCGTGCACGAAAGGCAATCCACCTTGCGCCCCTGGAAGGACGGCCATTCATTACCGGTCCTCTTGGACCCCAAGCCGATCGACCTCTACGGCCTCACCCGACCCGAGCTCCGAGCGCTCGTGGAATCCTGGGGCTTCAGCCCGGTGCATGCCGACCGGCTCTGGAGTCTCCTCTATCTCGGTCTTGCCTCCTCGGAAGACCAGTTTCAGGAGCTTCCCGCGCGCGTTCGGTCGCGACTTTCCGCGGGCGCGCGCCTCGGATGCCTTCCCGTCGAAGCCCAAACGGACTCCAGCGACGGCTTCACGCGGAAGTTCCTCCTGGGGCTCGCGGACCGCGAGCGAATTGAAACCGTCCTCATGCGATTCACGGGCCGTGTGACCGCGTGCGTCAGCAGCCAGGTGGGCTGCGCCATGGGCTGCGTGTTCTGCGCCACCGGGCAGATGGGATACCGCCGCAATCTGGCGCCGGCCGAAATCGTGTCACAGGTCGTTCACATCGCGCGCGCCTTGGGCCGCCCCGCAGGGATACGCCAGCTGCGC
Organism: uncultured Opitutaceae bacterium; assembly: GCA_964534685.1. Classification (GTDB taxonomy): domain Bacteria; phylum Verrucomicrobiota; class Verrucomicrobiia; order Opitutales; family Opitutaceae; genus Palsa-1447. The sequence goes on along the minus strand of CAZHPC010000006.1, from coordinate 40,274 downwards.
AACGTCGTCTTCATGGGAATGGGAGAGCCCCTTCATAACTATGACGCCGTCATGAAGGCTGTCGAAATACTCCGCGATCCGAACGGACTGTGCCTTGGCGCAGGGCGGATAACCGTGAGCACTGTCGGCGTCGTGCCGGGCATCCGGCGGATGGCCGATGAGTCGAGCCCGGTTCACCTTGCCGTGTCCCTCCACGCGGCGACCCAGGAAGAACGCGCCGCGCTGGTGCCCATCGCGCGCAAATGGCCCCTCGATGAGCTCATGGACGCATGCCACCATTATTGCTCGGCGCTCGGCCGACGGATCTTCTTCGAGTGGACGCTGATTGATGGCAAGAATGACACGGCCGACCATGCTCATGCGGTCGGCGCCCTGATCCTCGGGCTTCCCGCCCAGGTGAACCTGATCCCGCTCAACCCGACGCCAGGGTACGGCGGCATCCCGTCGCGAAGCGAAGCTGCCAGGCGCTTTCAGAGGATTCTTTCGGAGGACTACGGGCTGCCGAGCACGGTGCGCCAGCGCAGGGGGATCGACATCGCTGCGGGATGCGGCCAACTGGCCGGCTCCGCCTGAAGGCCGGTCAATCGTAGCGCGCCGCGCGCCCGAGGTAGTTGAGCATCCAGATCTCCTTCCAGACGCGATAGCGGCCCTCGTTGGAGATCTTGCCGTGGTCCTCGCGCGCGCCCTGGGGGTTCAGGAAGCCAAGTTCCGTGTTCACCCGGTCCAATTCGCGCTGCGTGTCATTGAGGTCGGCAATGGGTTCCACGAGGACCGGCGCGAGGCCGCGCCCCATCGAGGCGATCCTTGAACGGTGAAGCGCCACAAGCCGCGGAAGCGACCTGCAGCAGGGGCGCCGGTCCACAAACCAGGCCTCGGGATAGAACCCCCCGAACGGGATATAAAGGTTGTCCGTGACGTACCTCGCCTCGTCCAAGGTCGTCGACGTAAGCGAATAGCAGACGTCGATCGCGCCGTTGTTCTGGGGCAAGAAGGTCACCTGTATGCGGAGCAGGGCCGCCTCGTCCTGATAAATCGAAACCCGCAGGAAGATGTCGCCGCCCACTTCGGCCTTGAGCGCCTGAATCTGGCGGAAACCCTGGGCGCGAAGCCATTCGCGAATCTTGAGGAACCTTGGCTGCACCGGCCATTCTTCGCCGCTGCTGTTGATCGTATAGCGCGGGAAGAGGGGGAAGGGGCTCACGCTGAGCGCCGCGATGGCCAGCCAGTTGTAGAGCGTCTCGACAAGGAACCAGACCAGGAAGCCCGCTGCGGCAATGGCCCACATCGGCCGGTCAATGAGTTCAAAATGCCGGCACAGCCACGCCCCGACGATTGGGAAGATTATCCACCGGAGCCACCGGTCGGCAATTGCAATGACCGGTGACGCCAGGCGCTGATTCACATGAACCAGGATGAACGACAACAGGATGGCGAAGAAGATGACGTACTGAAGGTCCATGGGCAGGTGGCCGAAGGGGGCCGGGCCTCAGCTTGGCCGCACGGGTACCACGCGAAGATGAAGTGCGTCGAGGTGTGACATTGCCGGTTTTGACATGAGATATCGCTGTTAGTGCAAATTAGATGTGCTACGGAAGCAAGCCGAAGGCTCAGGTTGCTGCAATTTCGGCAAAGGTGACGGAATGCGCTGTATTGGGCCCCAACCCCGCCGCCGGAAGGAAAAATGGGGCTGGATTCTTCAGGATGGCGCCATTTGACGGGTGGACGTCACGGTACTTTGTGCCATAGCTTGGCTTGTGGAGCAGCCAAGCGAACACACAGAGGCATGGCAGCGGCGATACGCCGAGCTTCTGGGTCATGGTGTGCCGGATGACAAGGCGCGGCTCCTGGCGTCGGAACTGGTTGCGGGGGCGGTTCTGGCGGCAGCGCAGGGCCGCCACGGCGGCCTTCCGGCGGCCCCTTTGAAGCTGAGGATGGCGAGGGGAGATGGGTACGGCCTACTGGTAATGGGGGTCCTTTCCCTGATCATTGCGTCCATGTCCGTGAGCATTGGCGGAATCGTGGTCGGCGCCTTGGTGGCTGCCGCTGGTTGGTGCGAGTTGGATGGGTACCGCCGGTTCAAGGACGGGCGGGCGGGTTCGCGCCTTCGGCTCATGGGCAGCCAGCTTGTGGTCCTAGGGATCGCCTGGGCCTATGCCGGCTGGACCCTTCTGCATCCGGAGCCCTTGTCGCCCGAGATCAAGGAAATGCTCGCCGCGTCCGGTGATCAGGCGCCGGAGATGCAGGGCCTGGTCGACAACCTGCGATTCCTGATGGCTGCGGTCATTTGCGGGGTGTCGCTCCTGTACCAGGGCGGACTCGCGTGGTATTACTGCCTGAAGACAAAGAGGGTGAGATGAGGGGTTTTTGTCGTTGATGCAGAATCACTTTGCCCATCGGCTGCTATTTTGCAGAGAGCTATTTGATGACAAATGAACACGAAGCCTGCGCGGGGCCAAAAATCCGGTTCATCACGACGCGTTGGGACCTTTTTTGGGGCCTGATCTTTGGCATCCCGTCGGCGCGCGGCATCCTTATACTTTGGCCGGCAATCTGGCTTTGGCGGACGTATGTGAACGTCAAGGACGTCATCGCCTCCCCGGACCTCGGTTTCTCCTTCAAGCTATGGGTCTTCGTTCGGTACGCCGTGGCCGAGGGCGTTTGGCTCGGTTTCGTCCTGCTGGCGGTCTATGCCCTTATGACGATGTTAACCCGAAAAGGCAGTATTGTGTGCGAGCACACGCTCACCCTCGGCGATACCGGAATTGAGGAGGGAACCCATGTGAATCACCAGTGGAGAAGCTACCGCGAGTTTAAGACCATGCGGAGGACCGCCGGCTTCTGGCTTGTGCGGGGGATCTCCAGCACTCATTTCGTTTTCCGGGATTCAGGGGTGCGTGAGGGTAATCCCTCGGATTTCTCCGGAGCCCTGAACAACAAGATCATCCGGTAGGAACCGTTGTTGGGGTGGGGCACATTCCTGGACCGCGCAGCTCAGAATTCCTGATGGCAGCCAAGAACTCCCGAAAACGCGGAATTTAAGCCGCGTTGCCGTGCGCGATCCGGCAGTCGACAAAAGCGTGGGTGTTCGGCCCAGAGCTCGAAGTATCAGCTCTGACGCATCGGCATGATGACGCAGATGAAATTGTCGAGTGTCTTGAAGACGCCCGGGCTCACCTCGTCCTTGAGCTCGAGGAACACCTCGTCCTTTGAGAGGGCCCGGAGCGGGTCGATGACAAATGCAGGATTGAATGCGACCTGCAGGTCGGGACCGCTGTAGCCTATCGCCATGGACTCGTGGGCTTCGCCAAAGTCCGGGCTCTGCGCGGTGATCTCAAGCAGGTTGCTGGTCAGCTTGATGCGCACCGAATTGGACTTTTCCGAGCATACCAGGGCCGCGCGGTGGACGCACTGGAGCAGCAACTCTCTCTCAAGCTTGATCCTCTGGTGGGTCTCCTTGGGAATGACCTGCTGGTAGTTCGGGTAGCTTCCCTCAACCACCTTCGAATAGAGGTAGACGCTGTCGATAAGGCCGCTTGTGTCCTTGTCGGTCCCGATTTGAAACGCGCATCGCCGGTCGCTGAAGTTGATCTTCACCTTGTCACCCTTGTCGAGAATCCTCGCGAGTTCGCTGACGGTCTTGGCCGGCAGAATTATGGCTCCGGTGCCCGTGGCGGGAACCTGCATCTCCTTTGAGATGAGCGCCAGGCGGCGGCCGTCGGTCGCAACCAGGGTCAGGCTGCCCTCCTTGAAATTGAAGTAGACGCCGTTGAGTGTGTAGCGTGTCTCGTCCTGGGACTGGGCGTACGAAACGCTCTTGAGCATGGCGGCAAGCTCCGACTGCTGAAGCGTGTGCGCCTTCTCGTCACCAAACTCGGGCAGTGGAGGAAACTCGTCCTTGCCCATCCCCATGATCCTGAATGTCGAACCCCCGGACGAGAGCTTCACCTGATGATTCGGCGACGCGTCAACGGACACGTCCGCGTTCGGCAGCTCGCGCACAATGCTCGCGAGGCGCTTCACCGGCAGGGTTACGGAGCCCCCTTCCTTGACGTCAGCCTTGATCTTGCAGCGGATTCCAAGGTCGAGATTCGTGGTGGTCAGCGAAAGCTGGTCCTTCTCAGCCTCAATCAGCACGTTGCTGAGAATGGGCATCGTCGCCTTTGATCCGACAACGTTTAGGACCTGGGATAGGCCGTTGGCGAAGTGGTCGCGGTTCGTCTTGAATTTCATGTGTCTGGGGCGTGCTCCCAGTGGGAAGCGGGACAAACTAACAAAGTCCAAATGACTGTAGATTCAATAATGAATTATAGCAGTAGTCGTATAAGGGGCTCGAAACACCAGTAAGTTGCCTATTTCGCTCGGAAATGCGCCCTTTTTCGGTCGTGAGTAATTCCCCGAATGCTGTGCGTATGTGGCGACTTATTCGCAGGCTGGAGGTTGCTCGGAATCCGCCAACACCCTTCAGACACGATGTTCCCATTCCACACCGCCGGCTCAATGGGGGACATTCGAGGACCGCGGCCTCCTCCAGTGGCGGACCAACCCGAAGAAGATGTACCCGAGGCAAAGGCCAAGGAAGGCGATTTCCTTGAAGACAACGATCAGTCCGATGGCGACCATCATCAGGACGAACGTGCGAAGCCGGGTCTTTGTCTGCATGTCGACCCGCTTGCCGCTTGGGTATCTCACCGTGCTCATCATGAGGGTTGCGATGAGCAGCATCAGGATGGGCAGAATGATGACTTCGTATCGGTTAAGCGATTTATCGGACTCGCTCAGCTTGAGGAGGAAAAGAACTAGGGACGCCACCGTAATGGCAGCCGCCGGCACCGGAAGACCCACAAAGTCCTTGTTCGACTCCTTGCTGGTCCGGTGAATGAGGGGGTTCGTGATCACGTTGAAGCGAGCCAGGCGCATGGATGCGCAAAGGAGGTAGTAGAAGCCGAAGAAGCCTCCGATGATGCCTCCAAGGTCCTTGAACCAGGGGAATGTCTGCGACGGCGACAGGATAAGGAAGAACATGAGGAAGGCCGGGGCCATTCCGAACGAGACGACATCCGCAAGCGAATCGAACTCGGCGCCGAATAGGGACTCCCGGCCCCCCATTCTCGCCAGTCTGCCGTCCAGCACATCGAATACGGCGGCGCCGAAGATGAAATAGACCGCATCGCGATAGTGCTCGGGGGCCGTGGCCGCAAGGTACAGGCCGTCATCCGCAGTTCCCGCGAGACGGGCGTGGATGCAATGCACGACGGCCATAAAGCCGCACAGCAGGTTACCCGCCGTCATCAGGTTGGGCAGGATGTAGATGCGGCTGGCCTGAGCCTCGTTGTACGGGTCCTCCCGGGAGGCGAGGTCCGCGTCCTCCCGCGCATCCTTTTGGCGGCGTGCGAAGATCATTTGGTGAGGCCCTCCAGGTATTTCCAGAATTTCGAGTGCTGCTCCACGAGCTGCTGTTCCGACACCGGGAGCCGGTTGCGAAGGAGAAAGTCCTCGAGCGAGTTCTTGTGGAGGATATAGTTGACGTGAAGGGTGTCGCCGGAGACGTCAAAATAGAAGCGGTGGTCGCCCGCCCGCAGCCTGTAGAACGGCTTGCCGTTGCGCTGAAAGCGCCCAAGGGGCTCGCGCGGATGTTCCAAGTCGATCGCCTTCACACAGCTAATAGGTTCCACCACCTCGAGCTGCGCCAGCGTCTCGAGCTTGTTCAGTTCCCGCATGGCTTGCTCTGAAAAGGTAACCTGATACATCGGTCAGATGGGGTCTAAACCCGTCCGGTTTTCCCGCAACGCAATTCCCCGCAAAACGATGGCAAGAAAGCCCATCAGCCTTGCCGACATCAGGGCGGCGCGGCGCCGGATCCGGTCCGGCGTAATCGTCACACCATGCCGCGAATCGATTCCGCTGAGCGGAATCACCGGCGCACGAATTGTTTGCAAACTCGACAACTTCCAGAGGACCGGCTCGTTCAAGGAGAGGGGTGCGCGGAACGCGCTCCTGAAGCTGCCGAAGGCGAACCGCGTCAAGGGGGTCGTTTCGGCGTCGGCCGGCAACCACGCGCTCGGGCTCGCCTATCACGGCCTCCTGCTTGGGATCCCCGTCACCGTCGTGATGCCGGAGTTTGCGCCCCTGATAAAGATAACCACGTGCCAGCGCCTCGGCGCCCGCGTGGTCCTCCACGGAAGCGATTTCTCGGACGCGCGCGCCGAGGCGCAGCGCTATGTGTCGACGGAGGGGCTGACCTACATCCACGGTTTTGACGATCCGGACATCATCGCGGGCCAGGGAACGATCGGCCTCGAGATCCTCGAACAGGTTCCCGACGTCGACGCGATCATCTGTCCCGTGGGGGGCGGCGGACTCTTGGCCGGCCTTTGCGTGGCGGTCAAGTCCCTTAGGCCGCGGGTAAAGATCATTGCGGTGGAAAGCGTTTCGACCGGCAACCTCACCGCTGCGCTCAGGGCCGGGCGCCCGGTGCGTGTGGCCAGGAGGCCCACGCTGGCCGATGGTCTGGCTACGCTCACAGTCGGGGACCGCGCGTTTGAGCTCATACGCCGTCGCGTCGACCGCGTGGTGCGGGTCGAGGAGAAATGGATTGCGCTTGCGATCCTGCGGATGCTCGAGCTTGAGAAGGTCGTCGTGGAGGGTGCGGCGGCGGCGCCTTTGGCGGCGATGATGTCGGGAAGGATCAAGGGCCTGCGCGGCAAGCGGGTGGCGCTCGTCGCCTGCGGCGGCAACATAGACCCCGTCATCCTCGGCCGGGTGATCGAAAAGGGGCTCGTCCATGACGGCCGGCTCACGCGCTTCACCGTGAAGATTTCCGACCGCCCCGGCGGGCTCGCGGAACTCTGCCGGGTGATCGCCGCATGCGGAGCCAGCGTGAACCAGGTCACCCACGACCGCGCCTTTAGCGGCCCGGATGTGAGCGCGACCCAGGTCGTCTGCACGGTCGAGACGCGCGACAAAAGGCACATTTCCGCGCTTCACCGGGCGCTTAGGCGGGCCGGCTTCCTTACGTGACGCCCCGGAGCTCCGCAAGTCTCGTCGGCGCCGCCCTGCTCGCGGCGCTTCCGGCATTCGGAGGCCCGCCCGTGGAGCTCGACGTGCCGGTATTTGAGGGGGGCTATGGCATCAGGTTCTACGTGGAGGCGGCCCGCAGGTTCGAGGTGGTCCGTCCCGGCGTCAGCGTCCACGTCTACGGCGACCCGCGGATCCAGGACCAGCTGCGGGTCCGGATCATAGACGGAAACCTGCCCGACGCCGCCTGGGTGCCCTATATCCTTTGGCCGTCGCTGATCCGCGCGGGCCGCGTGGTCGACCTGCGCCGCTACCTTGACGAGAAGAACTGGGAGGGCGACGCGCGATGGGGATCCACGTTCCAGCCCGGAGCCCTTGATTCTTGGAAGATCGGCGGCGGGACATACGGGCTGCCCTTCTCCTATGCCTGCTGGAGCATCTTTTATAACCGGGGGCTGTTCAGGGCCCACGGCTGGACGGAGCCCCGCACTTGGGAGGAGTTCTTCAGTCTCTGCGATAGGATCCGGGCGGCCGGGGTGACACCCCTTAGCCTTCCCGGGACGCGCTGGCTTTATCCCGACGCGTTTTTCCGCGCGGCGTTCCACAACCTGGCGGGGGCACAAGGGTGGAGGGCCATTAACGAGCTCGCTCCGGGGGCGTGGGCGGACCCGCGCGTCGTCAGAAGCGCCGAGATTCTTCGGCGCGTGACACGCGACGAGGTGCAGGCCGGTTGGGAGGGGGAGACGGCGCAGGGCGCGGAGCTGTATTTCCTGCAGGGAAAGGCGGCCATGACCGCGTCGGGTTCGTGGTTCTTCAACGAGATGTCCGGGAAGATCCCTCAGGGATTCGACATTGGAACCATGAATTTCCCGGTGTTTGCTGACGGCATCGCCGATTCGTCGGCGGTGCAGACCGGAAGCGACTGCTTCTTCGTCTTCAACACCGGAGACCGGCTTCGGGAGAGGCTGACGATCGACTTCCTAAGGTACCTGACCTCCCGCTCGAGTGCCGAGGCGTTCGTCCGGGAGACGGACGCTCCGGTCGCGGTGCGCGGAGTGCCGCAGGCGGCGTATTCGGAGCGGATGCGCGCCACCGCGGCGATGATCGCCGGCGCCCGGGAATCGTTCAACATGCCGCAGACCATGCTTCTGCCTCCCGTGATCCGTCAGGCGCGCGTGGATGAGACCGGGCGGCTGATGACTGGCCGCTTGGAACCCGCGGAATTTGCGCGGAGGATGGAGGCGGCCGCCGAGGACGACCGGACCCGCATCGCCGACCCCGGCCATGTCGACTTCCGGCACCCGGTCGCCGGCTGGGCGATGATCGCGGCGGTTGCCATGATCGTCGCGTGGCTCATCCGGGGCCAGCTCCGGCCTCTTGGCGGAAAGAGGGCGCGCAGGGACGACGGCGCGACCTTCGGGCCGCTGCGCACGCGGATGGCAGCCGGATTCGTCGGCCCCGCGCTCCTGCTTTACGCGTCGCTCATGCTGGCGCCCGCACTCGTGGCCTTCATGTGGGCCTTCACCCGATGGGACGGCATCGGGCAGAGAACCTGGGCCGGGCTCTACAATTTCAAGTTTCTCCTCTTCGAAAGCGACGCCCTGTGGTCGGCGCTGGGCAACAACCTCTTCCTCATGGTGGTGCCGGCGCTGATCGTCGTGCCGATTGCGCTCCTGTTCGCGACGTTGATCCACTGCGGTGTCTGGGGGGCGGGGGCGTTCAGGATGATCCTGCTTTTCCCGAACATGCTCGGAGGGATAGCCGCGACGCTCATCTGGCTCAGCGCCTACCAGCCCCACGGCGGCCTAGTGAACGCGGGCCTTGTCTGGCTTGGCGGGGCGCTGCACTGGGACTGGCTCCGCTCCTTCGCGGATTACCCCTGGCTCTCTGAGGCGCACCTCTATGCTGCGCTCGTCCCGATCTATATTTGGATGGCATGCGGCTTTAACCTCATCCTTTACCTGGCCGCGATGGAGGGAATCGACCCCCAGCTTTACGAGGCGGCCGAGATTGACGGGGCTCCGGGGTGGATGCAGTTCTTCACGATCACCCTTCCGCTGATCAGGGGGGTCCTCGCCATTTCGGCGGTGTTCCTGGTCATCGGCGGCCTGAACGCCTTCGAGATGGTCTGGCTTCTCACCTCTCAGGACCCTTCGGCCGCCGTGAGCACACTTGGCACGCTGCTCGTGACGACGATGTTCAAGGATTTTGACATAGGCGGCGCGGCCGCCCTCGCGGTCATCCTCTGCGCGCTGGTCCTGTTGGGCAGCGCGGCCGTCCTGCGCGGGTTGAGGAGTGAGCCGGTCGAATCATGACGCCGATGACGGACCCGAACCAAAGCCGCCGCTTCTCCAGGTCCGTTGCGCTGGCGGCACTGCTCGGGTATTCGGCGTGGCTAGTGTTTCCCATGGTGTGGGTCGCCTATTCGTCGCTCAAGGCGGACGACGCGATATTCCGCGACACGTTCGCGCTGCCCGCGATGTCGGACCTTCGCACGGACAACTACGCACGCGCCTGGAGCAGCGCCCATTTTGGCGCGTATTTCATGAACTCGGTGGTCGTGACGGGCGCCTCCGTGACGTTAATCGTCTCGCTGGGCGCTACGGCGGCCTACGCCCTTGCGAGGTTCTCCCACCCGGCGGGCCGGGTTGTCTTCGGACTGATGATGGTGGGTCTCACGATCCCGGCCCAGCTCGCGGTCGTCCCCCTCTTCTTTGAACTGCGCGCTTTGGGACTCCTCAATTCGCGCATCGGGCTTATCCTGGTCTACACCGCAAACGGGCTGCCGTTCGCGATCTTCATCCTGGCCGGCTTCTTTCGTTCCCTGCCGCGGTCCCTTTATGAGGCGGCGGTCGTCGACGGGTGCGGCGAGTTCTCGGCCTTCTGGAGGGTGCTTCTGCCGCTTGCCAAACCCGGGCTCGTGACCGTCGCCATCTTCCAGTTCATAGGGATATGGAGGGAGTATTTTTATGCGTTCATGCTGGTGAGCGGCGATACGGCCCGAACTGCGCGAACCCTGCCGCTTGGGCTGGCCAACCTCTCCATTGCCGCCGAATACCGGACCGAGTACGGAATGCTGTTTGCCGGGATAATCCTAGTGACGCTGCCCATCCTCATCGTCTACCTTGCGCTCCAGCGCCACATCGTGCGCGGGATTGCGGCCGGCGCGCTCAAGGGTTGAGGATCGCCAGGCAGCAGGCCTCATAGCACAACCCGTTTATCCATTAGAGCGTTAGGTTAAGCACTGTTCCACGCCCTTCCCCGTCCGCGGGCTCGGTGGATCCGTGAGGGCGTGATTATAACCGATTTGGCTGGAATGACGCGCCCGGTGTGAAGGGAATGCTTTCGCGCGGCTCATCGTGCGCGCGCCAGCGCGACCAGGAATATGCACGAATTGTTACCTAAATGTATTTTCCCAAGAAACTTCACACCGTTAACCCGGTCGCATACGATTTATGTCTGTCGTGAGCGGAACCAAACCCCGGCTGCTTCTCTTGTTGTTAATTGCGCTCTGCTGCGCGACCGCGCGCGCGGCAACCCAGGCTCCGGACAGGGCGGAGTTTCCTGACAGCATAAAGGCCGTCCCGGCGGCGACCCCGGGTGCGGCGCACGCAGCTTACGTTTCCCGGGCGGTGCTGAGCGCGGACGAGACTTCCGCGAGCATGACGTTCGAGGTGGCCCTGCGCATGAGGAACTTTGACGAGATGCAGGCCCGGATCGCCCGCGGCGAACTCATCTCCGACACCGAGAAGGCGGTGCGGTATTTCCCGCTGCCTGCCGACCACGACAGGATTGTCCAATGGCTGGCGGCGCAGGGGCTTGAAGTCACGCGGACGGACAGCAATCACCTGGCGGTGTTTGGGCGGGGCTCAGTGGGCGCGGTCGGCCGGGCTTTTCACGTGGCTTTTGCCCGGGTCGCGGTCAAGGGGGACGGCGAATACACGTCGGCGGTGACAGCCCCGAGCCTGCCGGCCGACGTCTCTCCGATTGTGCTGGGCATTCACGGGCTCCAGCCCCACATCAAGCGCCGCCCGCTTTCGACACCGAGGGCTCTCCATCCTAACATCAATCTGTCCGGCTATTTGCCGGCGCAGATTGCGTCGGCATACAACGCCACCGGCCTGAGCGTTACGGGCGCGGGCCAGACCATCGCGATCTACGCGTTTGCGTTTCCAAAGGACAGCGACCTGACATCGTTTTGGAGCGCGGCCGGAGGCGGCCAGACGACGAGTAACGTGCAGACGGTCAATGTTGCGGGGGGGCCAGCCAGTTCCCCGAGCGACAATTCGCTTGAGGAGGCCGCGCTGGACGTCGAATGGGCCGGCGCGCTGGCGCCAGGCGCGACAATCAGGATCTATGGAGCCAACGAGAACGATCCTGCCGAGAACGACGAGATCCTCCAGCAGGTGTATGCCGACCTTCCGAGCCAGCCAAACCTGCACGTGCTCAACATCTGCATCGGGGGCAACGAACGGGATGTTCCAAGGGATTACCTGATCATCGAGGCGCAATACATGGCCAATCTGGCCAGCGCGGGGGTCACGGTGCTCGTCGCCTCGGGCGACAACGGCGCGGTCGCGGAGGGCGTCGTCCAGACCACCTATCCGACTTCGGATCCCGATGTGACCGGCGTCGGCGGCACGACACTCACGCTCAGCTCGAACAATTCCGTCACCAGCGAGACGGCGTGGCCCGGCAGCGGGGGCGGCATCAGCATCGCCTTCAGCCGCCCTTCGTGGCAGACGGGTCCCGGCATCGGCACCGGCAGCACGTCGGGGACCATGCGGCTCGTGCCGGACGTCGCCGCGCCCGCCGACCCGGAAGAGGGGGGGATGGTTGTCTATGATGGCGGACAAGTGGTCATCGGTGGCACCAGCTGGGCTACGCCCGTATGGTCCGCGTTCTGCGCGCTGATCAACCAGAAGCGCGGCACGCCGCTCGGCCTGCTCAACCCCAAGATCTACTCCCTGATCGGCACATCCTCCTTCCGGGACATCACCACGGGAGGCAACGGCACGTACGGCGCGGGGCCGGGCTACGACCTTCTGACGGGCATCGGGGTGCCCGACGTTTCAGCGCTGCTCGCCGACACACTGAGCTCGAGCCCTGCGGCAAGCATTGCTGGCCAGCTGGGCGACCGGGTTGTCACCACGGGCCAACCCGCCCTGTTCTTTGTCGTCGGAGCCGGCGCCACGCCGCTGAGCTACCAATGGCAGCGGCTCCCCGAAGGATCGACCGTTTGGGCGAACCTGACGGACGGCGGCTCCTATAGCGGATCCGGCACACAAGGTCTTCTGGTAACCGGGACAACAAGCCAGATGACCGGTGATCAGTTCCGGTGCGCCGTGAGCAACTCCTCGGGCAGCGCCACAAGCCCGGCGGCCACCCTGACCGTCAACACGGTCGGCGTGACAACCCTGGCGGGGTGGCCGGGCTCGGCGGGCAGCGCGAACGGAACCGGCTGGGCCGCCCGGTTCGCCAACCCCGGTGGCGTGCGCGCCGATGGCAACGGAAACATCTATGTCTCGGATTCGAGCAACTACACCATCCGCAAGGTGACCGCGGCGGGCGTGGTGACGACGGTCGCCGGCACGCCCGGGACGAGCGGGAGCGCCGACGGGCCCGTGGCCACGGCCCTCTTCAACGCGGTCGGGGGCGTGGCCTTTGATTCGGCGGGGAACCTCTATGTCGCCGATTCCGGCAACTACACGATTCGGAAGATCTCGACGGCGGGGGTGGTGTCGACGCTGGCCGGCGTGGCTGGCATGCGCGGTGAGACCGACGGCACGGGCTCGCAGGCCCGGCTTTATGACCCGCAGAACCTTGCCGTGGACAGCTCCGGCAACATCTATGTGGCGGATGGAAACGGGGACGTGATCCGCAAGATCACCCCAGCCGGCGTGGTCACCACGCTTGCCGGCACCGCGGGCTCCAGCGGCAGCGCCGACGGCACGGGCACGGCAGCGCAGTTCAATGATCCGACAGGGATAGCCGTGGACGCGTCGGCCAATGTCTATGTCGCCGATCTCGGCAACGACACCGTGCGAAAGATCACACCCGCCGGCATCGTTACGACCATTGCCGGGCGGCCGGGGTTGGCGGGGAGCGCCGACGGAACCGGGAGCGCCGCAAGCTTCAACGGCCCCGCGGGCGTAGGTGTGGACAGCTCGGGTAACGTCTACGTGGCCGACAGCACCAACAACACGATCCGCGAGATCAACCCGTCGGGCTTTGTGACGACGGTGGCGGGCTTTGCCGGCGATACGGGCGGCGTCGACGGCCTGCCCGGCAACGCCCGATTCGATTCTCCGGGCGACGTTACGATTGATCCCTCGGGCATCGTGTATGTCGCCGACGCGCTGAACTGCACTATTCGCAGGGTCATCCCCGGAGTGGGCTCCGCCCCGTACTTCACCGCGCAGCCTTCAAACCAGTCCGTCACCCTGGGAACGAGCGCCACGTTCACGATCGGGGTTTCGGGGACGGCGCCGTTTACGTACCAGTGGTATTTCAACGGCTCGGCGATCTCAGGCGCGACGAGTCCGTCCTACACCATTGCGGACGTTCAGGATTCGAATGCGGGCTCCTACTCGGTGTCGGTCACAAACTCGGTGGGCATGGTGACGAGCTCCTCGGCAATACTCACGATAAGCCTTCCGGCGGGATACCCCGACATTACCGCACAGCCGCAGGGCGGGACCCTTTCGGGCGGCTCGCTTGCCCTTTCCGTAAGCGTCACAGGAACCGGGCCTTTCTCGTACCAGTGGGCGCTGAACGGCTCGACCATCGCTGGGGCGACCGGACCCACCTATACGGCCACAGCGCCGGGGAGTTATGGAGTCTCTGTTTCAAACTCGATCGCCACCACGGTGAGCAGCGCCGCGTTCGTCAGCGCCGGTTACCGGCTGGTGAACATATCCAGCCGGGCCCTTGTCGGTACGGGCGGCGGGATCGCCATAGCCGGCTTTGTGGTCGAGGGGCCCCCTGGTGAAACCAAACAGGTGCTGATCCGGGGAATAGGGCCGACCTTGGCCAACTTCGGGATCACGGGCACGCTGGCGTCACCGACGATTTCGCTCTTTTCCGGCACCATGGCGGTGGCGTCGAATACGGGATGGGGCACGAATTCAAACGCGGCGCAGATCGCCGCGGTGACCTCCCAGGTGGGGGCGTTCGCCCTGGCGAGCGGCAGCGCCGACAGCGCGCTGCTCGCTAATCTCCTTCCTGGGCCCTACTCGGTCGAACTCTCCGGCGTGGGCAGCACGACGGGTGTCGGTCTTCTGGAGATCTACGAGGCAAACACGGCCGATCCGGAGCTCTTGGTCAACATATCAACGCGCGCGCAGGTCGGCGTGGGAGACAACATCCTCATCGCGGGCTTCGTGGTCAGGGGAACCCAGCCTGCGAAGGTCCTCATTCGCGGGATCGGTCCCGCACTTTCGGCGTTTGGCGTCACCGGGTATCTCGCGCAGCCTATCCTGACCGTGGTGGACAATAACGGCAACGCCGTCGGGACAAACACCGGATGGGGCGCGAACTCAAACGCGGCGGACATTGTGACGGCGGCTTCCGAGGTTGGGGCCTTCGGACTGACGACGGGGAGCGCCGACAGCGCGCTGCTGCTCACCCTGAATCCGGGCCTCTACACGGCCGAGGTCACGGGCGCCGACAACTCCACCGGTGTTGCGCTCGCGGAGGTGTACCAGGTGCCGCCCTGAGGCGCCCGACGGCCCGTGAACACGGTCGATCTCGACACCATCCGCGAGGCGCACGCCCGGATCCGCGAGCGCATACGCTGGACGCCCGTGATGACGAACGGGCGCCTCGACGAGCTCTCGGGATCCCGCCTCTTCTTCAAATGCGAGAACTTCCAGGAGACGGGATCCTTCAAGGCACGCGGCGCGATGAACGCCGTCCTGTCGCTCACGGACGCCGAGGCTGCGCGCGGGGTGGCGACCCATTCCTCGGGCAACCATGCGGCCGCCCTCTCGTGGGCGGCCGGACTCATGGGGATCCCGTCCTTTGTCGTCATGCCGAGCACGGCCAGCCGGATCAAGGTCTCCGCCGTGGAGCGTTACGGAGGCCGGATTGTGTTCTGCGAGCCATCCCACAAGGCGCGCGAAGAGGCCGCGGACAAGGTCGTGCGGGAGACGGGAGCCTTGCTGATCCACCCCTATGACAACCCGCGCATCATCGCGGGCCAGGGCACGGCCGCGCTGGAGTTTCTGGGTGAGGTCCCGGATCTCGACGCCATCGTCTGCCCCGTCGGGGGAGGGGGGCTCCTTGCGGGCACCTCTATCGTGGCGAAGGGGCTACGACCAGGGATCAAGCTTCTCGGGGCCGAGCCGGAGGGCGCCGCGGACACGAAACTCTCCTTCGAATCCGCAAGGCGTCAGCAGGTGGAGCACCCGGCGAGCATCGCCGACGGTCTTCTTGCCTTTGTCGGCGGCATGACCTTCCCGGTGATCCGCCGCCTTGTGGACGGCATAGTTACCGTCTCCGATCAGGAGATCGCGGCCGCCGTGCGCCAATTCCTCGAGGTCATGAAGATCGTGGTGGAGCCGTCCGGGGCCGTCGCGTACGCCGCCGTGGCCGGGAAAAGGGCCGGGGTCGGAGGCATGAGGGTGGGGGTCATCCTCTCAGGGGGAAACCTGGACCTGGAACGCACCCCATGGCTCAAGTAGGTGTCGGCGGACAGCGGATCTATCATGGAATTTGACGTTGTCATCGCCGGCGGAGGCTTCGCTGGGGCCTATTGCGCGCGGGAGCTGGGCCGCGCGCTCGGGCGAACGGAGGGGGAGCGGCGGGTCGCGCTGGTCGCCGAGCGCAACGTGCTCGTCTTCCAGCCCATGCTCGCCGAGGTTGCGGGCTCGTCGCTTTCGCCGGTCGATGTCGTCAATCCGCTGCGGCAGTTCTGCCGCGGTGTGAACGTCCTGCAGGGCACCATCCAGAACATTGACTGGGCGTCGAAGACGCTCGTCCTGGACGGGGGCCGGTTCACGCGGGACCACAGGCTGGCGTTCGGGCACCTCGTGCTCGCGCTCGGAAACGTGACGGAACTCAGCTCGGTTCCGGGAATGGCGGAGTACGGCTGGCCGATGAAGAACGTCGCCGACGCCCTCCGTCTGCGCGCCGCGCTCATCAACCGCCTCGAGGAGGCGAACCTCGTCGAGGACCCCGGGATCCGCGCCCGGCTCCTGACCTTCGTCGTGGTCGGGGGCGGATACACCGGTGTGGAAACCGCGGGCCAGATCTTCGACTTCATCCGGCAGGCGCACGGGTTCTATGCCAACCTGAGGGCCTCGGCGCCGCGTGTTGTCCTCGTCCACAGCCGAGCCGAGCTCCTGGGGGAGATAGGACCCGAACTCGGCGCCTATGCACGCGGGGTCCTACAGAAGAGGGGGGTCGAGATAAGGCTGAACTCACGCGTGTCCGCCGTCACAGCCGGGCGGGTCATCCTGGCCGATGGGTCGGCCATTGAGGCCAACACGGTTGTCACGACCATCGGCAGCGCGCCGAATCCGGTCGCCATGGATCTTTGCAGGCAGATAGGCATCGAGGCTCTCAGGGGCCGGGTGCCAACGGACGCTGCCATGCGGGTGCCGGGCGTGGCGGCTCTCTGGGCGGCGGGGGACGGCGCCGCGGTTCCGTGGAGCGACCGCGGCCGGACGAGGGAGTCGCCCCAGACCGCCCAGTTTGCCTTCAGGCAGGGAATGCTGCTCGGAAGGAACATCTGCAGGGTGCTCCGCGGCGCCGAGCCCCGGCCGTTCCGCTATCGCTACATGGGCCAGCTTGCCACGGTGGGGGAAAGGGAGGCGGTGGCGGAGATCTTCGGCTTCCACTTCAAGGGTTTCGCGGCATGGTGGCTGTGGAGGACGATCTACCTCGCAAAGCTTCCCGGCACGATGCGCAAGCTGCGCGTGATGATCGACTGGACGTTCGACCTCATCTTTCCCCGGGACATAAGCCAGCTCCTCCCGCCGCCGGAGGACACGGTGCGGGCGATCCATCTGGAGAAGGGCGAGACGCTGTTCACGCAGGGAACACCTTGCCGCGGATTCTTCTTCATTCGCCAGGGCGCGCTTACCTTCTCGATCCGCGGCCTCCCCGACCGGCAGCTCGCGGCGGGCAGCGTGATCGACCAGGGCGACCTCGATTCGTCCAACCTGTGGGAGGCGACCTGCACTGCAGCCGAGGCGTGCGACCTGGTCGTCTTCAGGGGCCGGCTGCTGGAGTACCTTCGGAAGGACCTGCGGCTGACAAAGCGGGAGTGATCCTCCCCGTCACCCGGCCGTCGCCTCGCGCACGAGCGCCGCGATGGGAGCCGGCAGGTCGAGCCTGAGCGCAAGCTCCTGGGCCCGCGGGCTCATCTTGCGCCACGTCTTTCTGAGGATATCGACGAACTTCTCGCGGGGGTATTCCGAGTGCTGCTGCGCGAAGGCCTCGATCTCGCATTCCAGAAAGACGAGCACGGCCGCATCCTCGAGGGCCTGGGTCCCGGCGTTCGTCCTCAGGCCGGCCTTGGAAACCCACGTCGCCGCGTCCTCGGCCCTGTCGCGGGGCAATCCCGCCTCGAGAAGCAGTTGGCGCGCGCGGTCCGCCTGCTTGACGTAGAGCGAGCGGCGCCAGGCGAGGTACCCGGGCCTTCCCTCCGGGAATGAGCCGCGCGGAACGAGCCACCGTTCCAGATGCTGGCAGCGCGCCGCCAGCCGCAGCATATCGTCGGCTCCGGGCACGATACGCACGACCCATTCCTCCATGCGGTCCGCGTAGGCCAGCTCCGCGGCGCGTCCGTCGCATGCGCGGTGGGGGTCGGCATCGTGTGCGGCGTCGATGAGGACGCGGGCTCGCGCGGCGGCGTCCATGCTACTTCTTCGAGCCCTCGAGGATCTTCTTCGCGGCCTCTGCGTCCTCGTCGGCCACCTGGAGCCGGAACCCGCCTGGCTGGCCGCGATAGGTAACCGTTAGCTCATCGGGCACGTACGAGCGTATGCCGCAGTCCTCGAGCAGGGAGCGAAGCACGAGGGCCTCGTCCACGCTGGTGCATTCGGCGACGGTTTTCATGGATCGGCCCGCCTTCTCAGCACACCTTCTCCTCAAGCAGCGCGAACAGCTCGGCCTCGTTGATTCGTTTCTGAAGCATCGAGTCGCGGTCGCGCAGCGTGAAAGTGCCGTCCTTCTCAATGGTCTCGAAGTCAATCGTCACGCACCAGGGCGTGCCGATTTCATCCTGGCGGCGGTAGCGCCGTCCGATGGCCCCGCCCTCGTCGTAGAACACCGCGTACCTTCTCTGGAGCTTCTTGTGCAGGGCCTTGGCTCGCGCGACGAGCTCAGGCTTGTTCTTCAGGAGCGGGAACACCCCCACTTTTACCGGTGCGATCCGGGGGCTCAAACGCAGCACGTTGCGTTTCTCGACGTTGCCCTTCTCGTCCTTCACATCCTCTTCGGCATAGCCCGCGCACAGAACCGCCAGAAGGATCCGGTCGACGCCCACGGCGGGCTCGATGACGTGGGGAATGAACTTCTTCTTGGTCGCCTCGTCAAAGATCGCCTGCGGTGTGCCGCTGAACTTCTCGTGCTGCTTCAGGTCGTAGTCGCCGCGCGCCGCGATGCCCCACAGCTCCTGGACCCCGAAGGGGTACCTGAACATGATGTCGGTCGTGCCCCTCGAGTAGAATGAGAGCTTCTCCTTGGGGTGGTTGTATTCGGAGAGGTGGGATTCGGGCAGGCCTATGGAGATCAGCCAGGACTTGCACCAGTTGATCCACTCGCGGTGGCATTTTGCCCAGTCCGCGTCCTCGTGGATGAAATACTCCATCTCCATCTGCTCGAACTCGCGGGAACGGAATATGAAGTTCCTCGGCGTTATCTCGTTGCGGAAAGACCGGCCGATCTGGGCTATCCCAAAGGGGAGCTTCACGCGGCCCGTGTCGACGACCGACCTGAAGTCCGCGAACATTCCCTGCGCCGTCTCCGGGCGAAGGTACGCTACCGACGAGGCGTCGGTCATGGCCCCGACGTTTGTCTGGAACATCATGTTGAACGAGCGGGGCGCCGTGAGGCTGCCCGGTTCGCCGGTGGCGGGAGAGGGGATGAGCGGGATTTCCTCGGGCTTGGCCTCGGTCATGTCGCGGGGGCTCACGGGTTCCAGCTTCCCCTGAACGGCCTTCTTGCGCTTGAACCCCTCGGCGGCCTCCTGCAGCTCGTCGACCGTGCGCTCGCTCTCAAGGGCGCTCACGTAACCCACAATCCGGCCGTCCACCACGACCGCCGCGAAGAACAGCTGGTCTGCGCGGTAGCGCTGCTTCGACGCCTTGCAATCCACGAGCGGATCCGTGAAGCCGGCGACGTGGCCGGACGCCTCCCAGATCTTTGGATGCATGATGATCGAGGTCTCGATGCCGACGATGTCGTCGCGGCGCCGCACCATGTCGTCCCACCAGCAGTCGCGGATGTTCTTCTTGAGCTCGGTGCCGAGGGGGCCGTAGTCGAAGAACCCGTTGATTCCGCCGTAGATCTCGGAGGATTGAAAGATGAACCCGCGGCGCTTGCACAGCGCAACGAGCGTTTCCATAGAGACTTCAGGGGAAGTTTGATCGGGCATGGCTGTCGATACATACCCGCCCCCTGGGCCACCGGTCAATTCCCACCTTGGCCCGGCCTGCCCCGGAGTCTCCGGAACCTTCCCCGGCCTACACTTGGTCCGGGATAATGTAGGGCGGCCGCTGGGTCTCCTTGAGAAGGTAGCGCGCCCGGCTTAGCGCCGCGTCATCTCCGCCCTCGACTGCGGTGAGCCCGTCGCGCGCGCGGTCGAGCTGCAGCCACGGACCAAGGGTCAGCATCTGCTTTCCGAGATCGACATCGTTCGCAGCGAGGTTCTTCCCCATGCGATCGAGCGAGTCGAGCGCCATGGGGACGCCGTCGAGCGACTGGCGCACGCGGGCCATATCTGCCGCCTGTCCCAGGCGATACGAGATGTTGGCGTAGAGGCAGATCGTCGTGGAGGCGTGCCCGACCTCGATCGGCGCGGCCAGGTCCTGCGACCTGCGGCTGCGAACCGCGGCAAGAAAGTTTTCCATGTGCCCTTCGCCGCCGTCCCCCGGCAGCTTCTTGATCAGGCGATCCTGGTTGTCATACACGGCTCCGCCTGTGCCGCCGGCATAGTAACCGCCCTCGCACTGGACGCAGATCCCCATGTGTAGCCCCCGATAGGCGTCCGAGTACCGCATGCCGGGCTTGGCGGGGAGCCCATGGTGCTCAAACACAAGCGGCGGCGCTTCCGGATAATCGAACACGGCCATGATCGTGTTCGGCGCCTCACCGACGTCCTGAAAGAGGAACCGCCCGCCCGCGCACATGACGCGCCTGGGCGGAGCGTCGTAGTTCCCGAATCGGCGCGCCATGTCGAGGACATGGATGCCGAAGTTCGCCATGTCGCCGGTGCCCGCGTTCCACATGAAGCGCCAGTAATAATGGAGCTCATCGCGCTCCACGGGCGCCATGGGCATCGGACCGCAGTACAGGTCGTAGTCCAGCCAGTCGGGATACCAGGGCAACCTGTGCCCGATGCTGAAGCGGACCTCGTTGTAGACCGTCCGTATCCATTGGACTTTGCCCAGATGCCCCTCGCGCACGTAGCGAACGGCATCCTCGACACCCGGGTCCGACCGGCGCTGGGTGCCTGCCTGGACAATCCTGCCGTACCTGGCGGTCGCCTCGATGATCTTCCGGCCCTCCCAGACCGTCCGGGATATCGGCTTCTCAATGTACACGTCCTTGCCGGCCTGGCAGGCCCATACCGTGAGCAGCGCGTGCCAATGGTCGCCGACCGCGATCACCACGGCGTCGACATCGCCGCGCTCGAGCACCTTCCGTGCGTCGGTGGTGGCGAACACGTCCATCTGCATGGCCTTCAGCGCACCCACCTCGCGCGCAAGGACCTTTGGGTCGACGTCGCACAGGGCGACGATGCGTGCCCCCTTGGTCTTCAGCAGCTGCCTGATATGGCCCCCGCCCTTCCGGTTTATTCCGATCACGGCCACACGGACGTCTTCGTTGGCGCCGATGGGCCGAGCCCAGGCAGGCGCGGAGGCAACACGCGCGATGAGGCCGGCGCCGACGGCGGCGGCCGCGCCGCGCAGGAAGGCCCTGCGGCTAAGCGCGTTAATGGGGGAGGCATTCAGGTTCTCGTTCATGGGGCTATTGGGGTTGGCCGGGCAAGAAAAGGCGGTCCTGTAACATCTCCAAAGATGGGGTCTTCCGGCTTTTGGCCTTTGGTTGGTTTCCGGGCGGGGAAAGGCGTGCGCGGTGGGGAATCGCGCCACCGCTTATTCAATGCGCAGGATAAGGGAGATCTCAACACAGGGAACCCTCTGACAGTCAAAAACGACTCGCAGGGCCGGTCAATTGCCCGGCTCGTCAAGGCCCCGGTGCCTGAGCAGCGGTCCGATCTCCGGGTCTCCTCCCGTGAATTCCCGGAAGAGCGTCTTGGGCTCCACGCTGTCGCCGTGCGAGAGGACCGTCGCCCGGAAATGGTCGCCGTTGGCCCGCGTGAGCCCTCCATGCTTCTGGAACCACTCAATGCTGTCCGCGACGAGCACGTCCGACCAGATATAGGCGTAGTACCCCGCCGAGTACCCGATGTAGAACACGTGGGAGAAGTAGGTGCTCCGGTACCGGGGCGGCACGGGGCTAAAATCGGCGCCGTACTTCACGAAGGTTGCGTCCTCGAACGCCGAGACGTCGCTGGGCACCTGGTCCGGCTTGAGCGTGTGCCACGCCTGGTCCAGTAGCGTCGCCTTGAGGTACTCGGTCGTCGCGAAGCCCTCGTTGAACTTCCGTGTCGAGAGCATCTTCGCCAGCAGCGCCTCGGGCATGGGTTCGCCGGTCTTGAAGTGCTTAGCGTAATTCTTCACCACCTCGGGCCACTCGGCCCACATCTCGTTCACCTGCGAGGGGTATTCGACAAAGTCCCGCGGCACGTTCGTGCCGGCAAAGGTGGGGAATTCCACGTGCGAGAACATACCGTGCAGGCCGTGCCCGAATTCGTGGAAGAGCGTGACTACCTCGTCGTAGGTCAGAAGCGTGGGCTCGCCCGCGGGGGGCTTGGGGATATTGTGGTGGTTGGCCACGACGGGCTTGTCCCCGAAGAGCCCGGATTGGGAGACATACTCGTTCATCCAGGCCCCACCCTGCTTCGAGGGCCGCGCATAGAAGTCCTCGAGCAGGAGCGCGAGCGGCTGGCCGTCCGCGTCATAGACCTCGAATACGCGCACGTCCGGCCGGTAGACGGGAAGGTCGTGGCGTTCCTTGAACGTGAGGCCGTAGAGCCTGTTGGCCGCGAAGAAGACCCCGTTAACCAGGACGCTGTTCAGCTCAAAATACGGCTTGAGCTGCGACTCATCGAAGGCGTAGCGGGCCTTCCGGACCTTCTCCGAGTAGAAATCCCAGTCCCATGACGCCAGTTTGAAGCCGCCGTGCTCCTGGTCGACGATGGCCTGCATGTCGGCTGCCTCGCGTTTCGCCTTCGCGACGGACGGCGGAACGAGCTGGGCGAGGAGCTTGTCGACCTCGCCGACGGTCTGGGCCATCTGGTCCTCCACGCGGTAGGCCGCGTGGCTATCGTAACCCAGCAGCGCGGCCTGCTCGGCGCGTACGCGAGCGATTCTTTCGATGGTGGCCCGGTTGTCGAACGGACCCCCGTGGCTCCCGCGCGAAAGCGAGGCCTCCATTATCCGCTGGCGGAGCGCGCGGTTTTCGAGGGAGGCGAGCGAGGGCTGGCCCGTGGTGTTGTTCAGGGCGATGACATACGTCCCCGGCTTGTTCTCCGCCTTGGCCTGGGCCTCGAGGTTCGCGATTTCGGCATCCGAAAGCCCGGCGAGCTCGGCGCGGTCGCGTACGACGACCGACGACGCGTTCTTCTCGTTGAGGATGTTCTGGCTGCAGATGCTTTGGAGGCTCGCCAGCTCCGCGTTCATGGCCTTGAGGCGGGTCTTGTCCGCCTCGGAGAGGAGCGCGCCGGCGCGGACAAAGTCCCGGTGGTAGCGCTCGAGCAGGCGCAGGGACTCCGGATCAAGCCCCAGTGTCGAGCGCTCGTCGTAGAGGGCCTTGACCCGGGCGAACAGCTCCGAATTCAGGTAGATGGCATCGTTCTGGGCGGAAAGCTTCGGAGCCATGATGCCGTCGATCCTCTCGATCTCGTCGTCCGTGTCGGCCTCCTTCAGGTTGGAGAACACCACGTTGACGCGGTTGAGCAGCCTGCCCGACCGCTCCATGGCGACGATCGTGTTCTCGAAGGTAGGTTTGTCGGGGTTCGCCGCGATCGCCTCCGCCTCCTTCAGCTGGTCCGCCATCCCGCGCTCAAAGCCTGGCACGTAGTCCGAATCTTTTATCCGGTCGAACGGCGGCAGATGGAAGGGAAGGGGGCTCTCGGTGAAGAAGGGATTGTCCGGCATGGGCGTCTCCGTCTGGGATGCGCTTGCGGCCGGTCGGGCCGCCAGTGCCCCTGCAAGGCAGGCGAGCGTTGTGAAAAGGAGGGTCTTTCGCATGGTTGCAGGAAACCCTACCCGAGCAGAGAGGCAAGTCCCGCGCTCATCGTGTGCGGGACGACATCGTAGTGGTCGTGGTCGGGGAACCGCTCGGAGACGACGCGAAGGCCACGGAAGGGCCTATCGCTGAGCTGCTTCTCAAGAAGGCCCAAGTCGGTGATCATCGAGGGTGTGTCGTCCGCGCCGACACCCAGGTAGAGGCTGCCCTCAAGCGCAGCCTGGCGGTCGCGCAGCTTCGAGATCAGCCCCAGGAGGCTGCGGTCGTCCCACCAGATTGACGGGGCGCTCGCAAGGGCGAGATCGAAGAAGGGGCGGACCTGGAACAGTGCGTGAAGAACGAGAAGCGATCCAAGGGAATGGCCGGCCAGCACCCGCCCCGTCTCGCGCAGAGGATGGAGCCTCGCCAGTTCCGGCCACAGGGTTCCCGAGAGGTAGCCGAGGAATCGATCCGCCTGGCCGCTTCGGGGCTCATCCGTCGAGGCGGTCGGGGTGTAGTCGCGCCCCCTGAAGTTTCCCGGCGCCCCAAACCCGGCGCCGTATCCCACACCCACGACGACAACCGGCGGAATCCTGTCCGCCTCCCGCAGGGACCTGCTCGCCCGGACCACCGGGTCGAACAGGAAATCCCCGTCCATGAGGAGCACCGCCGGCAGCGGCCCCCGTGCCGCGGAGGCGTCCGGCGCGTCGACATAGATCGTGTAATCGGTCCCGGTCTCCCTGGAATGCGAGATGAACGCGGGCTTTGCCTCTGTGATCCTCGGCTTCATCCTTTCACTCGTTCTCGACGGCTTCGCGCTGAAGGCGCCGCGCGCGCCGGCTGGCGCCCTCGATGTCGGGAAGGAACCACGCGAGCAGGCCGATCAGCGGCAGATAGCCGCACACGTTAAAGACAAAGCCGATGCTTGTGAAGTCCGCCAGGCGGCCCAGGGCCGCGGCCGCGATGCCCGCGCAGCCGAAGGCAAAGCCGAAGAAGAGCCCCGAGATCATGCCGACGCGCCCCGGGACAAGCTCCTGGGCGTACACGAGAATGGCGGAGAACGCCGAGGCGAGGATGAGGCCGATGAGCACTGAGAGAACGACCGTTGCCGTCAGCCCGACGTGAGGGAGGACGATGGAGAAGGGCGCGACGCCTAGGATCGATATCCAGATGACGTATTTCCGTCCGAATCGGTCGCCGAGGTGCCCCCCAAGGATCGTTCCGGCCGCTATTGCGGCCAGGAAGACAAAGAGCAGATACTGCGCCCCCTGGATGCTCATGCCGAACCGCTGGATGAGGTAGAACGTGTAGTAGTTCGTGAGGCTAACGAGGTAGAAGTACTTCGAAAAGATGAGGGTGAGGAGCACCGACAGCGCTAGAATGACGGTTCGGCGCGGGAGGGCGTTGGATGGATGCGCGGCGGCGCGCTTCCTGAAATGGGGAAGGTTGTGGCTGTACCAGCCGCCAACCCGGCTTAGAAGCACGATGCCCCCCAGGGCCAGGACCGTGAACCAGAGGATGGAGGACTGGCCGTTGGGTACAATGATCAGCGCGGCCAGGAGCGGCCCGATCGAGGAGCCGAGGTTACCCCCCGTCTGGAACACCGATTGGGCCAGGCCGTACCTGTGCCCGGCCGCCATGTGCGCCACGCGCGACGCCTCCGGATGGAAGACGGCGGAACCGATCCCGACCAGGACCGACGAGACGAGGATCATGGGGTAGCTGCCCGCCCTCGAAAGCAGCACCAATCCGGCGAGCGTCATGGCCATCCCGGCGGCAAGGGAGTAGGGCTTTGGATGCCTGTCGGTGTACCTTCCGACCACCGGCTGCAGGACCGACGCCGTCAGCTGGAAGCTTAACGTGATCAGCCCGATCTGGGTGAACGTAAGGCCGAACGACGCCTTGAGTACCGGGTAAATGGACGGAATGAGCGCCTGGAGCGTGTCGTTGATCATGTGCGACGCGCTCAGTGCGAACAGGATCCCGAAGACGGTCTCGCGACTGCCGACAGGCTCTGGCGCCGCAGGTGTCTGGTCGCTTTGCACCGGACTTTGGTAGCCGGGATCGGGCGATCTGCAATCCAGACCTTGCGATTAGGGGGCCGGTATTGAGCGATGGGCCACGGATGGCGGCGTCAGCCCGCAGCGCCGGGCAAAGCGGGCCGATTCCGCGCGGGACTGCAGCCCAAGCTTCCGCATGATGTTGAAGCGGTGCTTCTCTACGGTCTCCGGGGAGACCTTGAGCTGGACCGCTATCTCGGCGTCCGACAGCGGTTCGCCCACAAGGCTGAGGATCGTCTGCTCCCGGTCCGTCAGGACCTTGTCAAAGGCGATCGGGTTTCGGCTGTGGGCCCGGCTTGCCTCCGTGTAGGGCTTGGGAAAGTAGGTGGAGCCGCGCTCTATCTCGGTTATCGCGAGGCTGAGCTCCGACACCGTGTTCGTGGACTTGTCGATGAACCCCTGGACGCCGGCGCGCTCGATCCTGCACAACATGTAGTCGTCAAAATACGAGGATATCACGAGCGCCTTGAGAAGCGCCCTCTTGCGCCGCATGGAGCGAAGCACCTCGAACCCGTCCATGTCGGGAAGATGGATGTCCAGGATCAGGAGATCGGGGAGCGCCGCGGACACGACGAGCAGCGCCTCGCGCCCGGTTCCCGCCTCGGCCACCACCTCGTGCCCAAGGTCCGCCGTGCACGCCTTGCGGAGGACGTCGCGAAAAAGGCGCTCATCTTCGACAAGGGCGATCTTCATTGGGCGGGGATATTGCGGCCACTCTCTGGAAAGGAAAGCGCGCTTGCTACCGGAATTCCGGTAACAGGGTGTCCTTCAATAGGCGTAGAACATCTCCTGAAGCGCGTCCGGATCCCGGGTCTTCATGAGTCCAAGCATCAGGAGTATCCGCGCCTTTTGGGGATTGAGCTCATCGGCAGCGATGAACCCGAGCCGGTCGTCGTCCACCTCAATGTTGCGCTCGACGATTCCGCCGCCCGTGCGCGTGCTCCGCACCACCGCAAGGCCGGCGCGAGCCGCCACCGCCGCAGCCGCAAGGGCGCTGGAGCCGAGGTTGCCGTTGCCCACTCCCGCGACCACGAGGCCTCGGGCGCCCGCGCTCACGGCGGCGTCGATCAGCCCCCTTCCCATACCCGCGTGGGCGTAGACGATGTCGACCTGGGGCATGGCCGCCTTTCCGGGTATGATAAAATCGCTCCCGAGGGTGTGGCGCCTCACCGGAGCGCCGTAGAAATGGATCCGCCCGGAGCTGACGAGACCCGCAAGGCCCCTGTGGGTGCTCTTGAAGGTGCCGACCTGGGTCGTGTTCGTCTTCACCACCTCGCGGGCGAAATGGATCTCGTCGTTCGCGACGACGAGGACGCCGCGGCCGCCTGCGTCGGGGTCGGCTGCCGTGGCGACCGCATTGTAGAGGTTCATGGGGCCGTCGGCGCTCATCGCCGTGGCCGGCCGCATGGCGCCGACCAGGACGACCGGCTTTGAGCTCTTGAGCACCAGATTAAGGAAATACGCCGTCTCCTCCATCGTGTCGGTCCCGTGCGTGATCACGACCCCGGCCACGTCCGGGTGGTCGAGGGACGCCTGGGTCCGGCGGGCCAGGGCGCACCAGACCGCCTCCCCCATGTCCTGGCTGCCGATGCTCGCGACATGCTCGACGCCGAGCCTTGCAAGCAGCTCGATCCCCGGCGCGGCCGCGATGAGGGACTCGATCGAGAAGATCGCGGATTTGTAGCCGCGGTTCGGGCGCGGAGTCTCGGCTCCCGCTATCGTGCCGCCTGTCGCAAGGACGGCGACGAGCGGCCTGGCGGGGCGGGGTGCGGATGCGCGCGATCGGGCCATGGATGAACATAATGGACGGCTGGCGCCTTCTGTCTAGCCGCCTGCGGCTTGACCAAACGGTCTGTTTGGGCCGTGTTGCACGGGGATGGCCCCATCGCTCCTCGTTCTCGCAGCCGGAATGGGCTCCCGCTACGGCGGTCTCAAGCAGATGGACCCGGTCGGCCCGTCCGGGGAGACCATGCTCGATTATGCGGTCTTCGACGCGATGCGGGCGGGCTTCGGGCGGGTGGTGTTTGTCATCCGCAGGGAGCTCGAGGAGGCATTCCGGACGGCTGTCATCGCAAAGTACTCCGGGAGGATCGCCGTGGAATTGGCCTTTCAGTCGGCGGACGACCTGCCGCAGGGAAGCCGCGGCCCCGTCGCCCGGGAGAAGCCGTGGGGAACGGGCCACGCGGTCTGGTGCGCGCGCGCGGCGCTGAGAGGACCGTTTGCGGTGATCAATGCTGACGACTTCTACGGCGCGGGCTCGTTTGCGCGCTTGGCGGGGTTCCTCCAGAAGGCGGAGGGGGCCCGGTTCGCCATGGTGGGATACCGGCTCGCCAACACGCTCTCCGAATTCGGGGCGGTGTCCCGCGGCGTGTGCCAGGAGAGGGGCGGCCGCCTTGTCTCGATCACGGAGGAGAAGGCGATATCCCGCGCGGACGTTGGCAGGGGCCTGCGTTTCACAGGCGACGAGATCGTCTCGATGAACTTCTGGGGCTTCACGCCGACCGTCTTCGGCGCACTGGAGGCCGGGCTTCGCGCGTTCGTTGCGGCCCGGGGAACCGATCCGAAGGCGGAGTTTTACCTCCCCGCGGCCGTTTCCAGCCTCGTGTCGGAAGGAGCGGCCTCCGTGGAGGTTCTTCCTAGCGGCGACGAATGGTTCGGCATCACCTACAGGGACGACAGGCGGCGCGTGGCGATGGCGATAAAAGCGCTCGTCGGCCGTGGGACGTACCCGGCCACGCTGTTTGTGCCCCTGAGCGAACGCTAGGCCGATTCGCGCGCGAGCAGGAGGCGCACGCCCTCGATCGGCGGCTCGGTGATCCGGGAGAGCTGAAAGGGCGCCTTCGAGGACAGGGCCTGGAATGCGAAGGGATGGTTCAGGATGTGGCCGCTCACCCCCGCGCGGAGCGTGCCGGGGCGCGTTCCCGGAAACAACCGATCGGTCACCGAAACGGCCAGGGCCAGGAGCTGCCAGACCGAGGCCGAGACGGCCTCTCCCGCGGCCGCATCCCCGGCGGCTGCAAGGCGGAGCACCTCGGGCGCCAGGGCCGCAACGCCGTTGTTGGTGGCGGGGTCCCCGTAAAAATAGCCCGCAACGGCGGCCGCGGTCGAATGCCCGGTCCTTTCGCGCACGAGTGCGCCAAGGCCCGACGGGGGTGCCCATCCCTGCAGCTCGAGGAGCGACCGGGCGATCGCTCTCCGCCCGAGGTCGTAGCCGCTTCCCTCGTCGCCAAACCTCCATCCGATACCCCCTGCATAATGGATGGCGCCGTCGGGCGTCCGTGCGGCGACGAACGACCCGGTCCCGGCGTGGAGCACGAGGCCCGGCGCCCCCCTTGTGGCGAGTTCGAGGACGGGCACGGAATCGTCGGCCGTCGCAATGCGCCCAAGCCCGGTTAACCCGGCGCCGAACTCCCTCCAGAAGGACCGGCTTCCGGCCATGCAGAGCAGGGTCGAGGAGACCTCAGCCTCCGGATGGCCCGCGCGGATGGCTTCGAGGACCTCGGACGCGATTTCCCTGGCGCGGGCCGAGCCGACGAGGCTCGGGCTGCACCCGGGTCCCGTGTGCCGGGCGGCAACGGCGCCGGCCGGGTCCACGAGGATGCATTCCGTCTTTGTCCCACCGCCGTCGACGCCGATTTTCCAGGGCATTGGGTCAGGCAAGCTGGCGGCTCAGGCGGCCCTTGTAGCGCAGGGCGAGCTCGCGGTTGCGCTCGATGGCCCCGGGCGAATTCTGGCTTCGAAGCACGGGAAGGGGGTGGCCGTTCGACTTGAGCCACTCCACGACAGAGAGCATCAGCCAGTTGAGGATGGAGCAGCCGATGATCGTCGAGGTGGGGCCCGCGCTGATTCCGTCGCCGACCTCGACGATGGCGTCCCCTGGGACGCCGCCGTTGTCGAGGACGTGGTCGGCCACCTCGAAGAGCTTCCTGCCCGATGGGTGCTGGGAGGGCGTGGCCCTTGACATGGCCAAGCAGGTGAGGGCCGCGACGGTTAGGCCCTTGGCCTTGGCGTAAAGGGCCACGTCTATGGGCGACGCGTTCTTGCCCGAGTTCGAGATCACGATGACCGTCTCCCCAGGATTGAGCTGGTACTGCCGGTCATAGCGAGCGGCAAGCCGCTCGCCGTATCCGGGCAGGTTCTCGATGAACCCGCCCGTGGGGTCGATGATCCCGGTCACGCAGACAAGCCCTCCCGCGCGGCCGATGATCTCGCGGGAAATGAGCTCGCTGTGGCCGCTCCCGAACGTGTGGACGACCCCGCCCTGGGCGATTGACTGCCCAATTATCGGCGAGAGCCGGGCGATCACGGGCGCGTTGGCTTCGCGGGCGCGCTCGAGAAGCTTGGCCGAGCGTTCGTTGTAGATGTCTGCGAGTGAGGGCATGGGATAGATTCTTTGCGGGCCGCCTAGCCTGCCGCCTCCCACCGTCCGTAGATCCCGCAGGGAAGTACCTTGCCGTCCCGCTGGACCGGAAGGCCGACCTCGCCGGCGGAGATTTTTCCCGGCAGGTCCCGGAGCAGCTGGGAAAGAAGATTTGCGACGACCGTGGGCGACAGGCGGGCGGTGTAGGCGTTGACGAGAAAGAACAGGGGCTTGTCCGAAAGGAGAGTCCGGCATTCCTGGAGGAGCTCCCAGAGGTGGTCCTCGAGGCGCCAGAGCTCGCCGGTGCTTCCGCGTCCGTAAGTCGGGGGATCCATGATGACCGCGTCATAGCGGCGCCCGCGCTTAACCTCTCGCCTGACAAACTTGAGGCAGTCGTCTGCGATGTAGCGGATCGGCTTGTCCGCGAGCCCGCTCAGGGCGGCGTTCTCCTTGCACCACTTGACCATCCCCTCGGCCGCGTCGACATGGCAGACCGCCGCGCCGGCCGCCGCCGCCGCGCAGGTCGCTGCGCCGGTGTAGCCGAACAGGTTCAGGACGCCCACGGGGCGGCCCGCGGTGCGGACGCGCGTGTCGATCCAGTCCCAGTTGACCGCCTGTTCAGGGAAGAGCCCGGTGTGCTTGAAGGAGGTTGGGCGGATCTTGAAGGTCAGGCCAAGCGCATCGTAGCGGATCTCCCAATGCTCGGGCAGGGGCCGCCTGAATTCCCAGCGCCCCCCCCCGGCGTCGCTGCGGTGATAGAATCCGTCCCAGTGCTCCCATCGCGCGCCTGGCTCTGTGCCCTGCCGGGGCCAGAGGACCTGGGGGTCGGGTCGCACGAGGGTGTACGGGCCCCAGCGCTCCTGCTTCATCCCCTCGCCGCAATCGATGAGCTGGTAGTCGCGCCACCGGTCGGCGACTAGGAGGGGCGGTCTATGCACGGCAAGGGACATCGGGTCGGGTTCGCCCTTGAGGCAATCGCCGCCCGCCGCCCATGTAAAGACGCGAGCATCGCAAACGGACGGGCGAGAAATTCTTAGATATTCTGAACTCCGCATTTGACTGCCTGTCGCACATTCACTGCGATTTCACCTTTTCCCGTCAGCGATAGCGTAATCTGAAACTCGCAAACAACATCATGGCATTCCCGAAATTCGCCCGATTCAGCATGTGCGCGGCCTTGTTCTGCGCGCTTCGGCTCTCCGCAGACGTCGTGGAGACCAGGAACGGGGCACGGCTCGTTGGCAAGATCACCTCCATTAAGAA
The DNA here is from genome assembly GCA_964534685.1 of uncultured Opitutaceae bacterium. GTDB lineage: Bacteria > Verrucomicrobiota > Verrucomicrobiia > Opitutales > Opitutaceae > Palsa-1447. The sequence continues at coordinate 9,053 of CAZHPC010000006.1, read as the reverse complement.
CGTGATCGTGACGCTCAACACCGACTATGCCGGTGAAATCAAGATCAAGCAGGACCAGGTCACGTCGATAACAACGGATAACCCGGTGGCCGTGAAGCTTGAGGACGGCTCGGTCATCGTGGGCGTCATTTCCGCGCCGGAGGCGAACAAGCAGAGGATCACCAACCCGGAAAAGTCGGTCGACTTCGTCCTGAACAGCATCAGGTCCTCGTGGGCGGCAGGCGGGGAGGACCCCGACGTTGTCGCGATGCGCCGGAAGTGGAGCTACGAGGCCTCGGCCGACGTCAACGGCCGAAGCGGCACGCAGAACCAGCTCACCACGGGCTACGCCTTCCGCGCAAAGCTCACCGGCCCAAACGACACGTTCCAATACTACACAAACTACCTGAGGCAGGAAACCGGAGGCCAGGTGTCAGCCGACCAGTTCAGGGCGGGCGTGGATTACGCCGACACCATCAACGACGGCAAGACGTGGTACGTGAGGGACGAAGGCGGGTTTGACCGGGTGGCCGACATCAAGATCTACGATGTCGCGGCCACCGGGTTTGGCTACGATTTCATCAAGGAGAAGAACCAGATCTTCACCGGCCGCGTGGGCCTCTCCTACCGCTATGACGAATACACAACGCCCGGCACGGCGTCGCTGAGCTCGGCCGGCGCCGACCTTGGGCTGCAATACGGCTTAAAGTTCAAGAACTCGGACATTTCCGACAAGATCTCATTCGTCCCTGCGTTCCAGGACCTTGGGAACTTCGTCCTGACCCACGAATTCGCGTACAACGTGCCGATCGACAAGGCCCGCTGGAAGCTGAGCGTGGGCGTCTCGAACGACTACTACAGCCGGCCGCCAGTGGGGACGGTCGACAAGCTGGACACGCTCTACTTCGCGAGGCTCGTGCTTTCTTGGGGCGCCACCCCTCCCTGAGGGGTCCCTCAGGTCCCGTAGAGCCGGTCGCCGAAATCCCCGAGACCCGGCAGGATGTACTTGCGCTCGTTGAGCGCCCGGTCGAGCACGCCGATGTGCACCGAGGCGTCGGGGTGGTGCCGGGTGACTTCCGCGACGCCCTCCGGCGCCGCTATGATGCAGACAAGGCGGGGCGCAACGGCCCCGTTTCGCTTGACGATATCGATCGCCTGCGTGGCCGATCCCCCGGTCGCGAGCATCGGGTCGACGACGAAGACCCGCCGGCCTTCCAGCGGAGGCAGCTTGCAGTAGTAGCTGCGGGCGACCGCGGTGACGTGGTCGCGCTCGAGGCCCACGTACCCGACGCTCACCTCGGGGAAGACGTCCAGGAAGGGCTGCACCATCGAGACGCCGGCGCGGAGAATAGCCACGACGACGATGGGCTGGTGGTTGAGGACGTGGCCCACGGCGGCCTCGAGGGGCGTCTCGATCGGCTTCTCCTCGGTCGCAAGGTCGTGCGTCGCGTCGATAGCGAGCATCAGCGTGAGCTGGTAGGCGAGGGTCCTGAAGGTCGCCGGCTTCGTCGTCTTGTCGCGCAGGTGCGTGAGGATGTGGTCGGCCAGGGGATGTTCGAGCACGCGGAGCATAGCGGGTTCAGAGCAGGTCCCTCTGGACCTTTCTCTCGAGGTGGTGTTCGAACTCCCGGCGGAGGGCCTTCTCCTTGCCCCGAAGGCCCGGCATGAGCGGAAGCCAGTTGTAGATCTCCTCGCGAAGGTGCCTTGGCATCGCCGGCGGAACCGCGCGTACCCGGTCGAATGCCCGGACCACAGCGGCGGCAATGTCATCGCACATCCGCTGTGCGTCGGCCGAGCTGTGCTGGCCGGCGAGGCGGATCACCTCGTCTAACTTGCGATGGCGCTTCTTCATGATCGTCTTGTAGGCGCCGAGGCCGTCAACCACGACGATCGCCGTCCGCGGGTAGTAGTTGGCCATCGGGTTCCACTGTGAAACGCGGGTTCCCGCCCCCCGGCGGTCGCTGCGCAGGATGACGGACGGGATGTCCGCGAATTTCGCGATCATGAACTCGGCCAGGGTCCCGCTGTCGAGGTCGGGACCGTCGAAGCTGAAGAGCGCCAGGTCGCATCCCACGAGAGAGCGGATATGGTGGTCGCGTATCGTGCGCGGGGTGGTCCCCCGCGGGTCGAAGTCCTGGGGCAGGGCGCACAGGTACTTGCCGTGCGACTTCTCGTAGATGGCCTCGGCGAGATACGCGTTCCCGATGAGGTGCTTCAGGTTGAAGATTTCGCCTGCGAAGAAAACGTCGAGGCTGCGCTGTTTTTTCTTCATGGGCGCTTGGGGCTCACACTAAGCCGCGTAGCGCCCGTCCGGACAATTCAATTCATTCGGCGCCGCGCGCCTCAGGGCAGCAGGTCGAGCGTGTGCTCCGCCGGGCCGGGCAGAAACGGTGTGGGATCGCCGTGCACCCAGGCTTCGTGCCCCGCCCGAAAATAAGGGGAAAGGGGGTTCGAGCTCTGTCCTCCCGGCATATTGAAGACGCCGGAGCCCTCGTGTCCGGGCGACACGGCAAAGCGCTCGCTGGCGCCGAAATCGGGGTGCTGAACCCTCGGCATGTTCGAATCGCCCGGCAGCGGGTCGGCCGGCATGGCGAGCCACGAGGCGGCCCAGCGCGGAAGGAACCGGGCGAACGGGTGCTCGATCCTCGCGGTGTTGAACTTGCCCCAGGCGCCCGTCGCGGGGTCGACGCCGGCCTTCCCGTAGGAGAGGGACACGTCGTCCGCCGCCGCGACAAGCAGGTCGTCCCACGTGCCGAAGGCGGCATCAAGCAGGCGGTCGGGCCTCTCCTTAAGGATCGTTTCGAGAGCCTGCTCGTAGTTGAACCGGGTCCAGATGAAGTCCGGGTCCCGTTCGTGGCATGGCGCGAAGATCGGATCAAGCACATGGCGCGCGACGGCGAGCCTGAAGGTGCGGACGACCCCGTAGCCCACGGAGCCGGCGTCCGCCCGGCCGTCCCATTTCCGCGCGGCCTGCAGGAGCACCGCGCGCGACGGCTTTTTGGCGACCACTTCCGGGCGGAGGGTGTCGATCAATAGGGTGTGCCATTTCTCGAGTAGGACAGCCCGGTCGTCCAGCTGCACCGCCAGCAGGTCCATGGGCTCGACAGGCCTCGAGCCATGCACCAGGTCCCCGAGGTCGTCCCGGATCTGATGGGCCCGGGCGGCCATGTCATAGCCCGAGTCCCCCAACGCCTCCAGGGCCCTCCCGCCGACAGTCCTGTTGTTTGCGGTCCAGATGAACCCGTCCGCGGGAGAGACGACGGAGGGGACGTCGCCGGACGTCAGGTACCCCTCCCAGCGGCGGTCTCCGAACGTCCAGTCGACGGGAAGCCGGCCGTCGTATCCGACCCGCCTTGGGAGGAACCCGGCCACGGTCCAACCGATCTGCCCGATTGAGTCCGCGACCACGAAATTCTGGGCCGGGATCCCCGTGTGATGGGCGATTCCGATGGCCTCGCCGACACCCGCCGCCTCCTCGAGGTCCATTATGTCGAGGTTGGTGGCCTTAGGGTCATCCTCCGTCCAGTGGTACACAAGCTGGCGGCCTTCGGCTCCGTCTGCCACCACAGGGCCCCACACGGTCCAGTTGAAATCCATCGAGACGGGCTTGGATCCCCTCACGGCGACGGTCTCCGTCCTCTTGTCGTAGGGCAGGAGGCCCTTCGCCTTCGGTCCGTGGTAAAGCTCGGGAGAAATGCTCGGGTTTACGACGATGATGTCCCCGGTGCCGGCGTTCGAATTCGTGAACCCCCAGGCGATCCTTCCCGTGCTGCCTGCGACCAGCATGGGCGCCCCGGGCAGCGTCACTCCGGTCTCGCTGTGGCCGGGCCACCTGAGCGACATGCGATACCAGATGTTCGGAACGCCAAGGTGCAGGTGCATGTCGTTCGCGACCAGGGCGGCGCCGCCCGCGGCGTGTGCGCCGGCCACCGCGAAGCTGTTTGATCCGGGCGTCTCGCTGTCGCCCCAGGGTGCGCCCAGGACCTGCGCCATCCCCGCTTCTGCCGGCGAGGACCTCCCGCGCACGTCAATCTCCGAGGCGGGGGGGATCGCGGCCGCGGCGAGCACGCTTCCGTCAAGCGCCGCGTCCTGGGGGTTCGAAAGGGGTGCGAAGAAGGCGAGCGACGCGGGACCCAGCTCGTTCCGGACCGCGGCAAGCGACCTGTGGTAGCGGCCCGTGGATTCCTGGAGGTCGAGCGTCATGGCAAAGGTGATAAGAATGCTGTCCTCAGGGGTCCAGGGGCGCGGCCCAACACGCAGAACCCGATACTCCCACGGCTCCGAGCCCAGGGCCTGCAGCCCCGCATTCACTCCGTCAGCATAGGCGCTCACGAGCGCCCGCCGCGCGGGGCTCTCCCGTTCGAGGACCTCCCGGGCGACCCGCCTGAACCCGTGCATCCTCGCCTCCCGGTCCAGGGGCAGTGCGGCCTTCCCGAAGAGCTCGGCAAGCTCGCCTGCGCCCCGGCGCCGCAGGATGTCCATCTGGAAGAACCTATCCTGCGCGTGCAGCCAGCCCGAGGCGCGCGCGACGTCGATCCGGCTGGCGCCGGCCACGGTGGGGACTCCGAGGGCGTCGCGGGTCACCCTCACCGGGGACGCAAGGCCGCGGACCTCCGACGTCCCGTCGAGCCTGGGAAGGCACGCGGCGATCCGGCCGCGGAGCCACAGCCCGGCGGCCGCGGCCGCGACTGCCGCCACGGCGCAGAGGACGCCGAGGACGGCAACGAGGCGCTTGGCTGCCGAGCGGGCCGTCATGGGAGGCCGAGGACCTCAAGTATCCGTTTTACTAATACATCAGGGGCCTGCGCCGCGTCCAGCGTGAGGGCGTCCAAAGGTTCCTCGAGCGCCTCGAACTGCGACGCAAGAAGGCCCTCCTTCATGAAGTGGCCGCTGCGGGCCCGCAGGCGCCCCTCGATGAGGGCGCGGTTTCCCTTTAGGTGGGCAAATCTCACGTTGGCCGGGTCGGGCGCGAGCGCGAGGCGGTGCGAGAGTTTCAGCGCGGAGCAGGCGACGACGGCCTTCCCGCCCCGGCGCGCGCACGACTCGACGGTCGCCCGGACGGCGGCGAGCCAGGGGGCCCGGTCGGAGTCGTCGAGCGGGGCCCCCCCGGCCATCTTGGCGATACTGGCGGCCGGATGGAGGTCGTCGGCCTCGAGGAATTCCCAGCGCAGCGCCTCCGCGAGGGCCTTCCCGACGGTCGTCTTTCCGCAGCCCGAGACCCCCATCACGACGACTGCCGACAGCGGGTGGGGCTCCCATGAGCGGGTGCCCCCCGGCGGGCGTTCCTCGTCGAGGTCGAAAAGTTCGCACATCGTCTGCGGATTTGCCTGGCCGAGGCCGGATTCCGCAACGCGCTGGCGAAGGAGGTCGCTCAAATCGTCGCGCCATCCGATCTTTGTCATGAATCGGCTCCAGATCATGCAGTCCTCGTCGCTCCTAGGAATCCCGCGGGCGTGCGCCCACGCGAGGATTTCCTCGTCGCAACCCCCCGCGAGGACGCGTTCGCGCAGGTCAGCGTAGGCGACGCCCAGGAAGCGGCAGCAGCGCGCGTCGAAGAGCCGCGGCCTCGTCTCGCCAAGGTTGGCCTTGTATTCGGGTGGGAGCGCCCCCCGGGCGTCCAGGCGGATCTTGTCGAGCATCCGGCCGAAGACGACGATGCGGCCGACCTTGGCATGTGGGCTTCTCAGTCCGGCGACGCGTGGCATGGGCTGGTATCGGTTTCGCCTCAGTCCCGAAGGAGGTACACCGCGGTGCAGAGCGTTGCAAAGACAATGGTGGGGGCAATCACCCAGAGCGCGTTGACCGGCACGTTGTAATGGTCGAACAGCCAGATGACCGCGAAACTCTTCACCAGGATCACCACCCAGCAGATGGCGAAGAGGCGCTCGACGCGCGGGTTCCTCGGCGCCCTTGTGCGCACCTTCACCTCGCGCACGAAGCCCTTCTCGTAGTCCGCGGAGGCGCGGCGGTTGATGAGCCTGATGAGATAGGCAAACATGGCGGGAACCCCTGCTGAAGTGTAGGTCAGCAACGCGTCGGGTTCAAATCCCTGGGCCACCCGCCGCGGGTTCGGCCGCCGCCTGCGGGGGCGCCCGCCCGCAGAGCTCGGCAAGCTCGGCAAGGTACGCGGAGGTTCCCGACGCAACGACCCGCTCCAAGTCGCCATCAGCGAGCCTCCAGCGCCAGTTTCCCTCGCGCTTTCCGGGCGAATTCAGGCGCGCCTCCGAACCCAGGCTGAGGATGTCCTGCATCGCAATCACCGCGATCGCGCTCACGGAAGAGTAGGCCGAGCGTATGAAGTCCCAGCCAACCTCCCGCCCGTCGACCCGCAGGTAGCGCCGAACATGGTCGCGGGTCTTTTCACCGGCCGTGGAGTACCATCCCAGCGTGGTGTCGTTATCGTGCGTGCCGGGATAGACGACCCCGTTGCGGCCGAGGTTGTGGGGCAGGTACGGGTTCTTCGCGTCGGCGCCGAACGCGAACTGAAGGACCGCCATGCCAGGAAGCCCAGTGTCCCTGAGCAGCTCCTCGACGGAGGGGGTCAGAAGCCCGAGGTCCTCGGCGACGATCCTGGCGTCGGGAAACGCTGCGCGCACCGAGCGGAAAAATTCCAGGCCGGGGCCCCGCCGCCATTCGCCCATCTTGGCGTTCGTTGCGGGAAGGGGAATCCTCCAGTAAGCGTCAAATCCCCGGAAATGGTCGATGCGCACGATGTCGCATAGGTCGAACGAGGCCCGCAGGCGCTGTTTCCACCAGGAATACCCATTAGCCTTGTGGATCTCCCATCTGTAGAGCGGGTTGCCCCACAGCTGGCCGTCGGCCGAGAAATAATCAGGTGGCACACCGGCGACGGCGGTCGGCCGCCCGTCCCCTCCGAGCTCGAAGAGTTCGGGGCTGGCCCAGGCGTCGGCCGAGTCCGCCGCGACGAATATGGGGATGTCCCCTATGATGCCTATCCCGCGAAGCTTGGCCTCGGCCCGGACCCGGCGCCATTGGGAGAAGAACGCGTATTGATAGAACTGATGCGCTCCAACCTCGTCGCGAAGCTTTGCGCGAAGGGAGGCCTGGACCCCCGAATACGAGCGGGCGTTTGCCGGCCACTCCCACCAGGCGCGGCCGCCGAAATGGTCCTTGAGCGCCCGGAAAAGGGCGTAGGGTTCGAGCCACGACGCTTGGGCCGCCTTGAATTCGTCAAAGCCCTCGGGGCCCAGCGCCGGGGACCCGGCCCGCCTGTGGCGTTCGAACGCGCAGCGAAGCAGGGGCCACTTGTCTTGGTAGAGCGCCCCGAAATCGACCTCGCCCGAGCCGTGCCGGGCCAGCGGCGCCACCTCGCCCGCGTTCAGCAGCTTTCGGGCAATCAGGTCCTGGAGGTCGATCAGGTAGGGGTTGCCGGCAAACGCCGAGAAGCACTGGTAGGGTGAATCGCCGTAACCCGTCGGCCCCAATGGGCAGACCTGCCACCACGACATTCCGGAAGCCCGGAGAAAATCGAGAAAGCGGACGGCGGAACTTCCCAGGGTTCCAATCCCGTGGTTTCCGGGGAGGCTGGTCGGATGCAGAAGCACCCCGGCTGATCTTGAGGACAGCCAGTTGAACAGGGTTTCGGCTCCGGCCGGGCGTGGTGTCATGAGCTCCCATCTTGGCCGGGAGCCCGCCTGGGCGAAGCTCAAAAAGGGCCGGCTCAGGGCTCATTGGGTGCCGGATCGAAGCGACAGGAGCCCAAATGATGGCATTGGGATGGAAAAAACAGCGACCCGGGCTATATTTCATCGAGTATCACCCGCGACAAAAGAACCGAGAATCGAAGGAATCCAGAACGGGGCCAGAATCCCAAATGCCATGAAATCGTTACGCCTCATTCCCATCGTCCTAGGAGTGATGGCCGGGTGTGCGCTTCCCGCGGACAATGCCACCAAGGCCGCGCCTCGGACTACCGTCGTCTTTGACCATCCCGAGAAATTCACGGATGTGAAGGACGGCTACGTCCCGACCGACACGGGTCGCGACGCCATCCTGTCCCGCCTGCGCGAATTCCTGGTCAGCCGGTGCGATCCAAAGCTCCCGGAAGGCTACAACCTGACGATCACCTTCACCGACGTCGACCTGGCCGGCGACTTTGAGCCGTGGCACGGCGCGCAGTGGGCCGACGTGCGCATCATCAAGCCGATCTACCCGCCCGCTTTCAAATTCACCTATGCGGTCACGGACCCGTCAGGCAAGGTGGTCAAGGAGGGATCCGAGAACATACTCGACCTGAATTTTCAGATGCGGCTTCTCTCCCCCCACGACACCTCATTCGACAGCCTGGCCTACGAGAAGGACATTCTGAACGACTGGGTGAACGCGACCCTGCGCGGCCTGGGCAAGGCCTAAATCAACGCCGGGGACGGGCTTGCGAATTAAACTTGCACCCCGATCGCAAGCGTGCAGGGTTATGGCATCGTTAGAGATAGCGTTTTGGTGACAGTTTCTGGTGAGTCGTTGGCTGAGCGGTTTGCTCAAGTGATGATTTCGAAACCCGACGGTGGGAACGGACTGGCAGCGGACGGTGGCTCTACCGAATATCATCACATCATGAGCAATTCCAAACTATACGTTGGAAACCTCTCGTTCAAAACTACCGAAGACGAACTCCGTTCGCATTTCGGCCAGTTCGGTACCGTTACAGACGTTTACGTCGCTATGGACAAAATGACGGGCCGCCCGCGCGGTTTCGCATTCGTCACCATGGGAACGGCCGAAGAGGCCAAGGTTGCAGCAGAGAAGGTCAATGGAGTCGAACTCGGCGGCCGTCAGCTGACGGTCAATGAGGCCCGTCCGAAGGAAGACCGTCCAGGCGGCGGCTTTGGCGGCGGCGGCGGCGGTCGCGGCTTCGGCGGCGGCGGCGGCGGCGGTCGCGGCTTCGGCGGCGGCGGTGGCGGCGGCGGTCGTGGCGACCGCGGCGAGCGCCGTTACTAAGACTGTCTCACATCGAGAATTTGCGAAGGATGGAGCGCCCGCAAGGGCCTCCATCTTTTTTTTGGTGCGCCCGGCAGGGCGCACTTGCTAGACAGTGAACATACATAAACGACATG
>CAZHPC010000005.1:0-67114 GCA_964534685.1 uncultured Opitutaceae bacterium | reverse complement strand
TCGTCAGGCGGCTGCCGATGTTGCAGTCGATCCACTTGATCTCCGAGTCCTCGTGGGCCAGCCCGCGCTTGGTCACCAGGTTGAAGACGTTGGACGACCAGTTCTGCACGGTGATGTACTGGATCTTGGCGCCCTTGAGCGCCACGAGCTCTACCACCGCGCTGTGGAGGGTCGCCGTTGAGAACTTGGGCGCGGTGCAGCCCTCCATGTAGGTCAGCTCGCTGCCCTCGTCGCAGATGATGAGCGTCCGCTCGAACTGGCCGAAATTCTCGGCGTTGATGCGGAAGTACGCCTGGAGGGGATGGGAGACCTTGACCCCGGGCGGCACGTAGATGAACGAGCCGCCGGAGAACACGGCGCTGTTGAGCGCCGAGAACTTGTTGTCGCCCGTCGGGATCACCTTGCCGAAGAATTTCCGGAAGATCTCCGGGTGCTCGCGGAGCGCCTCGGTCGAGTTCATGAAAATGACGCCCTGCTTCGAGACCGCCTCCTTGATGTTCGAATAGGCAGCCTCCGAGTCGAACTGCGCCTCGACGCCGGCAAGGAACTTGCGCTCCTGCTCCGGGATGCCCAGGCGCTCGAACGTGCGCTTGATGTCCTCCGGAACCTCGGCCCACGTCCGCTTGGGCTTCTGGCCCTGCGACAGGTAGTAGCGGATCTTGTCGAAATTTATGTTTTCCAGGTCCCGCGATGCCCAGTGGGTCGGAAGCGGCTTCGAGAGGAAGGTCTTCAGGGCGTTCTGCCTGAAATCATGGATCCACGGCGCCTCCTTCTTGACCGCGGAGATGTAGTCCACGGTGCGCTCGTTGAGCCCCGTGCCCGCGTCGAAGTCGTACGTCATGTCGTACTTGAAATTCCCGTTGGACTGGTCGATGCCGGAAACCGGGTTGTCGGCGGCGGTTTCGAGGGTGTCGGTGATTTCGGCCATGGTGTATTCCTCCCTTATCAGGCGTTGGCGAACTCGTGCTTCACCCAGTCGTAGCCCCTCGTCTCGAGCTCGAGCGCAAGCGACTTGTCGCCGCTCTTGACGATGCGCCCGTCGATCATCACGTGCACGTGGTCCGGGACGATGTAGCTGAGGAGGCGCTGGTAGTGGGTGATGAGGAGTATGCCGAGGTTCGGTCCGCGCAGGCTGTTGACGCCGTCGGAAACGATCCGCAGCGCGTCGATGTCGAGGCCCGAATCGGTCTCGTCCATGAGCGCGAACCGGGGCTCGAGCATCGCCATCTGCAGAATCTCGCTGCGCTTCTTCTCGCCGCCCGAGAAGCCCTCGTTGACGGCCCGTGACGTGAACTTCCGGTCGATCTTGAGAAGATCCATCTTTTGGTAGAGCCGCTTGTAGTACGCGGACGCGTCGATCTCCTCGCCCTCAGCCATGCGGGCCTGGATCGCCGCGCGCATGAAATTCGCTATGCTCACGCCCGGTATCTCGCTCGGGTACTGGAACGCGAGGAAGATCCCCTCGCGGGCTCGCTCGTCGGATTCCTTCTCGAGGATGGACTTTCCGTCGATGAGGACATCGCCCTCGGTGATCACGTAGTCGGGGTGGCCGGCGATGGCCTTGGCCATCGTGGATTTGCCGGTGCCGTTCGGCCCCATGACGGCGTGGATCTCGCCGGAATTGATCGTCAGGGTGACACCCTTGACGATTTCCTTGTCCCCGGTGGAGACGTGCAGGTTCTTGATTTCGAGTGAGGACATGCGCGTAAGAAGGATTATGGCGGCCTTCAGGCCTTGGACGGCGCCTTGCCGCGGAAGATGATCTCGACCGACGAGGCGTCAAAATTGGGGGGCAGGATTGACTTTACCTGGTCGAGCAGTCCCTCGGGCAGGTCGATGTCGTGGGTGGCTCCGGTCACCTCATCGTGAAAGTGGGCGTGGGGGTGGAGATTCGGGCAATACCGCGTCGGCCCCCGCTCAAAGTTCACGGCGCGGACTAGGTTGCACTGCACGAGCGTCTCGAGGCAGTTGTACACCGTGGCCAACGAGATCACCGGGATCTCCGGCCTCGCGCGCGCAAATACCTCCTCCGCTGTGGGGTGGTCTCGCTTCTTCAGGAGCACGCTATAAATCACCTCTCGCTGGGGGGTCGATCGGAGACCGCTATCGGATAGGCGCTGGGCTAGGGCCTCTGAGCTGTCGGTGGTTGAGACCATGGGTTTAAGTATGGTTTGCTGAAGTTAATTGGAATGGTACCAAGTTTCAACTGGGAATTAGAATCATTCCAAATAAGATTTGTAACAATATAATCAATATATAGTTAAAAATCTAAACTCAGTCCTCATAGCACCAATGCCAAGGTTCGAACGCGATTTCGTGGGCGTTTCCCTTCGGGTACGACAGCTTGAATCCGTGCTCGCGGGCGTGGGCTAGGAGCCAGGCGTATGCCGGGGTGAGTGCAAAAGCCTCGGTTAGCAGTGGCTGTCCTGGAACGCCCAGGTCTATGGCCCGCCCGGTATGGTGTTCGCTGTAGCCCGGAGCGGCGACGGTCCGGAGAATGGCGTCGATCTTCTCCCCTTTTGAAAGTTTGCCCCGGATGATCTCCGCCTGGCGCTCGACGCTCCTGAATCCCGACACCACAAGGAGGGCAAGGCCTGCTGAGGAAGCGGCGTCGCGCATCCTCGTCCAGGCGGCCGCTGCCGCAGGCTCCATGCTAATCTCGCGCCCGTCGGGATTGACCCCGATCGAGACGAGCTCGGTCGCCTCCGCCTGAAGTTTCAGGCCGCGCCTTTGCCCATAGTCCGAAGGAATGCCTAGCGTTGCTGTCACAGCGTAAGTTCATCGCGGTCCTTTCCCTTCCCGTGACTCTTGGTCGGGGAATTGGGCTCATGAGAGTCGGCTATCTCCTGAAATCTCAGTCTGTGTTCGACAATCTGAAGGGACCTCTTCGCGTTAGTGCGGTGTTCGACCCTTGGGAGATCGAGGATCAGCTTTTCGAGACCATGGGGTGTCACAATCTTGTTCGCTAGGATCTCGGTTACAAAATCCAGATCTTTGGGTCTGCCTGCAGCGAGTTTCGAACAAGCCAAGTCAAGGGCGCTCAGGCAAAGGCCCGTGATGCCGTTTGTGTTTTCATTTTGTATCGGACTGAGGCGTTTGTCCCATCCGGCCGGCAGTGGACAAGAATCGGGAGGAATCCCGTGTGCATAATAGCCAAAGGTCTCGTGGAATCGGCTTATTTCGCCAATCGACCCATTAATTAACTCCGATTTATCGGGAGCTCTTAGTGGGAATACATCCGCCTCGATCGAAACAAGAAGCTTCTCCGGGACGTCTTCGACTGAACCTAGAATAGCCTGACTCCCTAAGACGAGGATTACCTTTTCGTCGGTAATCGAGCCAGCCGCACGAATGATGTGCTCCAGCTGCTGCCTCGTCATGAGCTCTTGAGGATTCTCATCCGCTTCTCATTGCTCAAGAATCCACCAAACGGCACACTCTGACGGATACGGTCGCCTTGATTCGACTCTTCTTCGAGAATTGTCCGCAACTTGGGCCAAGGGAGACTAAGCAATCTTTGCCATTCTAGCCGGAGCGGCGTATTCGAGTATCGTCCAGCTTGAATCCTAGCGCGATCTAGGAGTTTCGGGTCTCTCTCGATCCTAACAATACAAGCTTTCACGAGTCGAAGCATGCGACGATCGACATCCTTGTGGGTAAATGGCCTCGCTGCCTTCATGCCTGCCTACCATTATATCACCCGCCGTGCTCGGCAAGCCAGCGCTCGGCATCGATCGCTGCCTGGCAACCCATCCCAGCGGCGGTTACCGCCTGTCTGTAGACGTGGTCCGCGCAGTCGCCCGCAACATAGACACCCGGAACCTTTGTCCTGACCTGGGAGCCTTTGGCGGGCACGAAGTAGCCGTTCTCATCGACGTCGAGGGCCGAGGAAAACGGCGCGGAATTGGGCACGTGGCCGATCGCCACGAAGACCCCCTTCACCGGGAGAACCGTCTCGGCCCCCGTCTTCACGTTCCGGACCCTGAGGCCGCTGACGGCGCCCTCGCGAACCCCCGCAACCTCGACCGGGACGCTGTCCCAGACCATCTGGATCTTGGGATGCGAGGTGGCCCGATTGGCCATGATCCTTGATGCGCGCAGCGAGTCTCGGCGGTGGACGAGGTACACCTTGCTCGCGAACCGCGTGAGGAAGAGCGCCTCCTCTGCGGCGCTGTCGCCTCCGCCAATCACGGCGACGTCCATCTTGCGGTAGAACGCGCCGTCGCACGTGGCGCAGGTGGTCACACCCTTTCCGCCGTAAAGCTCCATTTCTCCCGGGATCCCGGTCATCCTCGGGGAGGCGCCGGTAGCGATGACCACCGTCTTCGCCAGGATCGTCCGGTCGCCGCACACCAGCCTTCGGGGCATGGCCGAGAAGTCGACCGACTGCACCAGGGCCTGCTCGAAGCGGGTGCCGAACTTCGCGGCCTGCTTGCGCAGGCTGTCCATGAGCTGGAAGCCGTCGACCCCCTCCGGGAAGCCGGGGAAGTTCTCGACCTCGCTTGTGGTCGTCAGCTGCCCCCCCGGAAGCGGGCCCTCCAGGACGAGGGGGTTCAGGTTGGCGCGCGCGGTGTAGACTGCGGCGGTCAACCCGGCGCAGCCGGTGCCGATGATGACGACGTTCTCCACGGTTGGATTGGACATGATTAAGGGTTAACAAACACAGAGCTCCGGAGTCCGAACAGTGCAACTCCGGATATCTAACAGCATTGAAGGATTTGAGGGACAGGCCTTTCGGCGTTGGGTACCGCGTCCTGCGCCCTCACCAGCCGTGGAGACGCTTGATCTTGAGCTCCTGGTAAAGATCCGGGGAAAGCTCCTGAAGGAAGCGGCTGGGGGTGAGCATCATCCCCCCGGGGCCGGGGCGCGACGCGATCTTGGGGAAGCTCAGGTAGAGCTCGTTCCTCGCCCGGGTGACCGCCACGTAGAAAAGGCGCCTTTCCTCCTCGACGTCCCCGGCCTCGATCGAGCGGCGCCCGGGAAACTGGCCGTCCGCCAGCCCGATCACGAACACGACGTCGTATTCCAGGCCCTTGGCCTGATGGACCGTCGTCAGCTTGATCGCGTCGGTGTCGGGATCGACGTGGCGGTCGCTGGTCTCGCTGTTCAGGAGGAGGATCTGGGCCAGGAAGTCCTGCGTTTCCTCGAAGCGCTGCGCGAAGCCGACAAGCGCGGTCAATTCCTCCAGGCGGTCGGTGTAGTCGGCGTAGGCGCCCTTCAGGTAGTCGCCGTACCATCCGTCGATGGCGGTCTCGACCGCATCCGCGGGCGTGCCCTCCTTCATGGAGTCGGACACCTGCTTAAGCGAAACGGCGAGCGCCTCCCACTCGGCGCGCGCATCCTTGGGCACCTTGGAGCGGACAGGCTCTGTGCCCAGGGCGTCGATGAAATTGGCCTGCGAATCCCGTGCGTGCTCCAGGGCAGCGGCGTGGAGCTTGTGCGCGCCCTTCTCCCCCACCTTCGGGAGCAGCACCGCGATCCGCTCCCAGGCCTGCTCATCCGACGGGTTGTAGACGAAACGAAGGAGCGCGACCAGGTCCCGGATGTGCTGGCGCTCGAAGAACTTCACGCCGCTCGTGATGTGGTAGGGGATGCCGGCGCGCGCGAGGGCAATCTGGGTCTCGACCGCGATGAAGTGCGAGCGGTAGAGGACGGCGATGTTGCTCAGCGAGACCCCCTCGTCCTCGTGGAGGGCCCGGGTCCGCTTTACGATGAATTCCGCCTGCTCGCGGTCGTCCATCGCCTGGACGATGTACGGCTTTTCCATGTGGCCCCGGGCCGCCCGCAGCACCTTGTCGAAGTGCCTCCCCTTCGGCTGCGCCATGAGCACGCCGTTCGCCAGGTTCAGGATCTCCGGCGTCGAGCGGTAGTTGGTCTCGATCCTGTGGATCGCCGTCCCCGGGTGGCGCTCGGGGAACGTCATGATGTTCTCGAAGTTCGCGCCCCTCCACGAGTAGATGCACTGCGCGTCGTCGCCGACGGCCATCACCCGGTGGTGGGAGCCGATCGTGTCGACGATCTGGGCCTGGATCGTGTTCGTGTCCTGGTACTCGTCGACGAGGACGTGGCGGAACCGCTGCGTGAAGTACGCGGCGACGTCGGGCGCCTGCTTGAGGAGCGCTAGCCAGTGCTCGAGGAGGTCGTCGTAGTCGCAGACTTTCTGCTCGCGCTTCCTCAGGTCGTAGGCCTTGGCGAAGGCGGGCAGGAGGTCGGCGATGCCGGAATAGTGGGGGAAGTACTTGTCGACGGTCGCCTCGACGGTGAGCTGCGTATTGCGCGCCAGGGAGATGATGCCGAAGAGCGGCCCCGGCCTCGGGCGAGTCTTGTCCTTGAAGAAGCCCTTGTCCTGCGACTCGACGACCTGCTTGAGGAGGCGCTCGGACTCGTCCGCGTCGAGGATCGTGAACGTGCGCGCGATGCCGATCGACTCGCCGAACATCCGGAGCGCGCGGTTGCCGATCGAGTGGAACGTTCCGCCCCAGAAGCGCTTCGGCTCTATCCCCGTCAGCTCCTGGACGCGGTGGAGCATCTCCCTCGCGGCCTTGTTCGTGAAGGTGAGAAGCAGGATCTCGCCCGGACGGACGCCCTGGGAGAGGAGCCAGGCAACCCTGTATGTCAGCGTGCGGGTCTTGCCCGAGCCCGCGCCCGCAAGGACAAGGAGCGGGCCCGGTTCCGCGGTGACGGCCGCGTACTGGTCGCCGTTCAGCTGGGCCCTGAAGTCGATCTGGGGGACGGAGTCGGGCGGGGGGACGGCATCAGGTGCGGAATCCATGAATGCCTACGATTGCACGGCTGCGCCATCCTGCGCGAGCTCGGCGGTGCGCGCCTCGGGCCCCAGGATCGCGAGGACTGCCAGGACCACGGCCCCGATGCCCACGACCCAGCCCATCGAGAATGCGTAGTCCCCGCCGTGCCGCTCCGCCAGGGTCGCCTGGAGCGGGCCGGTGGCCGCGGCCGCGAAATTACCGAGCTGGTAGGCGAAGCCGGGGAAGGTTCCGCGGACGGCCATCGGAGAGAGCTCGTTCAGGTGGGCCGGCACGACGCCCCAGGCCCCCTGGACGGCGAACTGCATGAGGAAGGCGCCGACCGCCAGGCCCGCCACCGAGCTAGCTCCGATCCAGAGCGGGATCATCGGGATGGCAAGAAGCGCGCTTGCGGCGATTGCCCTGCGCCGCCCGATCCACTGCGAGAGCGTTCCGAAGAGGATCCCGCCGACGATCGCCCCGACGTTGTAGATGATGGTGATCCTGGACACGGTGCCCAGCGGCAGGCCCCGCTGCTTCTCGAGGAAGGCGCTGGGGTAGAGGTCCTGCGTCCCGTGGCTGAAGAAATTGAACGCCGCCATGAGCGCAATCATGTACAGGAAGAGCGGCCAGCGGGAGCGCAGGGTGCGCCAGATTCCGGCTGCATCCGGGCGCTTTCCCGTCCGGACCCTCTCCCTGGCCTCGAGCCAGGCGGGCGACTCCCTGACGCCCGTCCTGATGAACACGACGAGGAACGCGGGCAGGGATCCCACGACGAACATGCCCCTCCAGCCGAAATGGGGGAAGACGAGGGAGTAGGTCAGGGCGGCGAGCAGATTGCCCGCGGGATAGCCCTCCTGGAGAATGCCTGAAAGCAGGCCGCGGCATGCGACGGGGGCGGACTCCATCGCCAGCGACGCGCCGACCCCCCACACCCCGCCCATGCCGACGCCGAAGACCGCGCGCAGAGCGAGGAACACGCCGAGCGACGGGGAAAAGGCGGAAAGAAGCTCGACCACCGCGTAGAGCAGGATGCTGCCCATGAGCGCCGGGCGCCGGCCATACCGGTCGGCGATGATCCCAAAGAGAAGGGCCCCCACAGGCCGCATCGCGAGCGTGAGGAAGATGGCGTACGTGACCGCCTTTATGCCGGTGTCGAAGGTCGCGGCGACATGGCGCACGACCATGACCAGCAGGAAGAAGTCGAAGGCGTCCAGGGTCCAGCCGAGGTAGGCCGCGATGAAAGCCCTCCACTGGGAGCCCGTCATCTCCCTGAGCTGGGAAAGGGGGTTCAAAGGAGCGCGAGATCGCTTCGGTGAACAACCTCGATCCGCTTCCTCGACGGGTGCAGCGCCCGGACCTGGTCGCCCTTCTTGCCGGCGAGCGACGGGATCTCATCGGATGCGAAGGAGGACTTGCCTCGCGCGATGACCGAGCCATCGGGCCCGGCGATGTCGACCACGTCCCCGGCCGCGAATTCGCCGCGGGCCCCGGTGACTCCGACAGCGAGAAGGCTCCGGCCCTGCTCCCTTAGGACCGGCACGGCGCATGCGTTGACCGTGATTGTGCCGGAGGGCCTCTGGAAGAACGCGAGCCAGCGCTTCTTCGCCTCAAGGGGAAGCCCGCTCGGGACAAAGAAGGTCCCGGGGCCGGTCCCGGCGAGGAGCCGGGGCACGATGTCGCGCTCGGCCCCGCTCGCGATGAAGACGCCGCAGCCGGACTTGATCGCGAGCTTCGCCGCAGACAGCTTGCTCACCATGCCGCCGACCGCGGTCTCGCTCGAGGTGCCCCCGGCCATGGCCTCGATTTCGGGCGTGATCCGCTCGACCACGGGCACGACGCGCCCGGTGCCCTTCAGGTCGACGAGACCGGGGGCCGTGGAAAGGATCAGCAGGAACTGAGCGCCCACGAGGCTTGCGACCATCGCGGAGAGCGTGTCGTTGTCGCCGAAGCCCCGGCCGACCTCCCTGATCTCCGCCGCGCTGACGGCGTCGTTCTCGTTGATGATCGGCACGGCCCCGTAGGCGATGACCTGGGCGAGGGTCTCCCTGACCCCCAGGTAGCGCGCGCGGGCGCGCAGGTCCTCGTGGGTGAGGAGCACCTGGGCGACCGTGACGCCGTGGGGCGCGAAGCCGGCCTGCCACGTCTCCATGAGCAGGCTCTGGCCCACGGCCGCGCACGCCTGCTTGCGAGCGGTTTCGACCGGGCGTCTGCTGAGCGCCAGGCGCCCCATGCCGAGGCCGATGGCCCCCGACGAGACGACGTAGACCTCCGTCCCGGAGGTCCTGAGCTCCGCCAGCTGCGCGCAGACACTCGCGATGCGCGCGGTGTCGAGCCGGCCGACGCCGGATGTGAGCACGCCCGTGCCGAGCTTCACCACGACCCGCGCCGGGGCTTTGCGGGGGGTCGTGAGCATGCCGCCGACGCTCACACCGCGAGAAGCTCCTTCTCCTTTGCCGCGAGGTGGTCGCCTATGTCTTTAATGGCCTTGTCGGTCGCCGTCTGGATGTCCTTCTCGATGCGCTTCGCCTCGTCCTCGGGGAACTTGGCCTTCTTCACGGCGTCGAGCGAATCATGGCGGACGTTGCGGACATGGACGCGCCCCTCCTCGGCAAGCCGGGTGGCGGTCTTCACGAACTCCAGCCGCCTCTCGCGGCTCATGTCAGGAAGCGGGATGCGCAGTATCTTGCCGTCGACGATCGGATTAAAGCCCAGGTTCGCCACCTGGATCGCCTTCTCGATCGCCTTGGTCAGGCTCGCGTCCCAGGGCTGGATCTGGATGAGGCGGGCGTCGGGCGTCGTGATCGCGGCGCATTCCTTGAGCCGCATCTGGGAGCCGTAGGCCTCGACCATGACGCCCTCGACCATTGCGGGCGTGGCCTTGCCGGTGTGGATCGCCGCGAACTCGTGGAGCGTGTGGTCGAGCGCCTTCTTCATCTTTGCGCTCATTTCCGTGAGGATGGGATGTGGCATGGGAGTGGGGGTTTCGGGTGCGGTTCAGGCGTGGACGAGCGTGCCGACCTTCTTGCCGGTCACGCCATGGAGGATCGCATGGTCCTGGTGCAGGTCGAGGACCAGGATCGGGACGTGGTTGTCGAGGCACAGCGAGAAGGCTGTGGAGTCCATGACCTTTAGCCGCTGCTTGAGGGCTTCGATGAACGTGATTTCGTCGTATTTCACCGCGTCCGCGTGCTTCTTGGGGTCCTTGTCGTAGATCCCGTCGACCTTCGTGGCCTTGACGATGATGTCGGCCCTCATCTCGGAGGCGCGTAGCGCGGCCGTCGTGTCGGTCGAGAAGTAGGGATTGCCCGTTCCGGCGACGAAGATGACCACCCGGCCCTTCTCCAGGTGGCGGATCGCCCTGCGAAGGATGAACGGCTCAGCGATCTGGTTCATCGGGATCGCGCTCTGGACCCGGGTCATGACGCCCATCTTCTCCAGGCGGTCCATGATCGCCATCCCGTTTATGACCGTCGCCAGCATGCCCATGTAGTCGCCGGTCGTCCGGTCGACGCCCCGCTTCTCGCCAATGAGGCCCCGGAAAATGTTTCCGCCGCCGATGACGACGCAGATCTCGACGCCAAGGTCGTGGATCTCCTTTATCTGTTTGCAGGTGCGTTCCAGCGCGTCCGCGTCGATGGGATCACCGGTCTTCTCCCCGCGAAGGAGCTCACCCGAAAGCTTGAGGATGATGCGTTTGTATTTTACCCTGGGGTCAACGGGTAGGGTTGCGTGCATGGGCACAATTGAAACAAAGGGGCAAATAGGGCGTCAACTCCCCAGTGCAAAGGGACTCGATTACACCGTTGACGGGGCTATTGTCAGGGTAGCAGGTTCCTCGGCTCCGATTATTGCCTGGTGGTGTAAAGGTAGCACAGGTGACTTTGACTCACCTAGTCCTGGTTCGAATCCAGGCCGGGCAGCCAATCGATGCGATTGAGCTTGTGAGTGTTCCATATCAGCAGCCAGGGGTCACTTGCACATGTCGGCGCAAGCGAGCCGTGCGAACAGATCGCGCGTTAAATCGGTGCAACGGATTCGCGCCGGATTGCGTGGCGGCGGTGCCCCCATTCCAGAGGCCTGCGGCGAATCCCGGGCCGATTCAGCTCCGACGCGACGGCGCGCGCACATTCGCGGGCGCCGACGCAATGTTGCTCTCCGTGTTCTCCTTCACGGCGGCGATCATCTCATCCATGCCCTCCTTGATCTCTCCGACCTGGGGATGGACCTCCTTGATCAGGTCATGTTCGATCTTGGAGAGCTTCTCGATCCGCTTGCCCTGCTCGCCCAGACGGTCAAGGAGACGATTCTGCTTCTGCGATAGCCGGTACATCCACCAAAAGCAGACGCCCCAGCAGCCGGTTCCGATGACGGTCAACCAAAAGGCGGCGATGGACTTGTCCATGTTGAAGAAGGGCGGGACGGATTGGATTCGGGACACGCGGATGCGTCCCGTTGAGCATCATTGACCACCGGGGCGATTTAAGGTTGCGGAGAAAATCACCGGTGCCACAGTCTCGCCGGGCAATGGAATCTGCCCTCTCGCTTTGCGGGTAAACCGCCGGAATCCGCCGGCCGATGACTCCTACCGCGAACGAGCGAACGAGCAATCATCATGATCCTTTACCTGTGGATAGCGATAGGCAGCGCGCTGGGGGGCGTGGGGCGGTTCGCCCTTTCGCGCTTTGTGGCTGAAAGAATCGGCGAGACCTTCCCGTGGGGAACCCTGGTCATCAACGTGACCGGCTCCTTCGTGATCGGTCTCTTCTACACGCTCACCGAGCCGGGCGGCGGGCGCCTGGTCGTGAGCTCGGAGGGCCGCCAGTTCTTCATGATCGGCGTCTGCGGCGGCTACACGACCTTCTCCTCCTTCAGCGTTCAGACCCTCAACCTCGCGCGTGACGGCGAGTGGCTGCGCGTTGCGGGAAACATCGCCGGATCGGTGGTGTTCTGCCTGGTCGCTGTCTGGCTCGGCCACGTCCTGGCGACGGCGCTCAACCAGATGAAAGGGACCTGACCATGGACCTGCCCCAAGAGACACTGCTGCTGCGCATATTCCTCGGAGAGACCGACCGCCACAAGCATCAGCCCCTCTACGAGGCGATCGTGCTCAAGGCGCGCGAGCTGCACCTGAGCGGCGCCACCGTGATCCGCTGCTCGATGGGGTACGGAAAATCCAGCCGGCTTCACACGACCAAGATACTGCGCCTCTCCGACGACCTGCCGGTCATCGTCGAGATCGTGGACACCGAGGAGAAGATCAACGCCTTCCTTCCCATCCTTGAATCGATGATGCAGGCGGGCCTTGTGACTCTGGAGAAGGTGCGGACGCTCTTCTACAAGGGCGCCCCTCCTCCTCCCTGACGGCGGGATCCGCCGGCCACCCGTGAGAATAACGCGCGCACAGGTCATCGCGAAAGGGATCAAGGGGTGCTGCCCGAACTGCGGGCAGCGGACGCTCTTTCAAAAGGGCCGGCTTTTCAGCGTGAACGATTCCTGCCCAAACTGCGGCCTCAAGATAGAGAAGGGTGAGGGCACGTTCCTGGGGCCGTTTGTCATCAACTACGGGGTGACCGCCTTCGGGGTGATCATCCCGGTCATCATCCTCTATGCCCTAGGAAAGCTGGGCGCCGCGGCGACGCTTGAACTCTGCTTTTCCGCCGCGCTTGTGGCGCCGCTGCTTCTTTACCGCATCTCGTGGGGATGGTGGCTCATGCTCTACTATTTCTTCCTTCCGGACAACCTTCCCGCCAATCTCGAGGGGCGTTCCGAGGACGACGAGTAGCGCTGCGACACCAAGACGACCAAGCACCAACGACTAAAGCCAAGGAAAGGCGATCCTCCATGACCAAGACTATACGGCAGACAGTGACCATAGGGGCGGCCCCTGGGCAGGTTTTTGGCGCCCTCATCAATGAGAAGCGGCACGCGAAATTCACCGGCGACGTGGCGGTGATCTCCCGGAAGGTCGGCGGGGCGTTCACGTGCTATGGGGGCTACATCTCCGGGATCAACCTCGAGCTCGTTCCGGCGAAGCGAATCGTCCAGGCATGGCGCTCGCAGACGTGGCCCGAGGGGATGTTCTCCATCGTCACGTTCGCCCTCAAGAGGAGCAAGGGGGGCCGCACGAGGCTCTCGTTCACGCAGGTGGGAGTTCCGGTCTCCGATTTCAAGGACATCAGCAAGGGCTGGCGGACGTACTACTGGAAGCCCCTGAAGGCGTACCTGAAGGGATAGTCCCTTGCCCGACCTTAGAGACCTGACCGAAGTCGGCACCGCGTTCCTGAGGCTCGGCCTGACCTCGTTTGGAGGGCCGGTCGCGCACCTCGGGTATTTCAGGAGGGAGTTTGTCGAAAAACGGCGCTGGCTCGATGACGCCGCGTATGCGGACCTGGTTGCCCTCTGCCAGTTCCTGCCCGGCCCCGCGAGCAGCCAGGTCGTGTTTGCGATCGGGATGAGGCGCGCGGGCCTGGCCGGTGCGCTCGTTGCATCCGCCTGCTTCATGCTTCCCTCAGCCGCTGCGATGGTCGGGTTTGCCTACGGCGTGGAGTCCCTTTCCGGGATCCGGGGCGCGGGCTGGCTCCACGGACTGAAGCTTGCCGCTGTTGCAGTCGTTGCCCTGGCGGTGTGGGGAATGAGCCTCAAACTGTGCCCGGACTGGCCGCGAAGGGTTTTGGGGCTCTGCGCGACCGCGATCGTTCTTCTCGTGCCTGGAACGCTGAGCCAAATCGGAGTGATCGCGGCGTGCGCGCTTGTTGGATGGTGGCTCTCGCGCAACCTGCCGGCCGCGGCGGCTGCGCCGGCCGGTGGCCTTGGACGTGCGCATGCCTGGGCTGCGGGGTCGCTCTTCATGTACGGCGCGCTTCTAGCTTGCCTGCCGATCCTGGCGGGTTTCGGAGGCTCCAAACCGCTCGCCATGTTCGACAGTTTCTACCGGGCGGGTGCGCTCGTCTTCGGCGGCGGCCATGTCGTTCTTCCGCTTCTTCGCTCCGAGGTGGTCCCGCCGGGCTGGATCAGCGACGATGCCTTCCTGGCGGGCTACGGCGCAGCCCAGGCCGTCCCGGGACCCCTCTTCACGTTCGCAGCCTACCTCGGGACGATCATCCAATCGGGACCCCATGCATGGGAGGGCGGCCTGCTGGCGCTGGTCGCAATCTTCCTGCCGGGATGGCTGCTCGTCGGCGGGGCCTATCCCTTTTGGCATCTGCTGCGCTCCAGGGGCTGGGCCCACGGCGCGCTTCGCGGCGCCAACGCGGCCGTCGTAGGCATCCTTCTCGCCGCGCTCTACCGCCCGGTCTGCACCGAGGGAATCAAGGACGCGCGCGACGTGGCGGCCGCCGCTGCGGCCGCGGTCCTCCTTGGGAAATTCAGGGTCCCGCCATGGGCCATCGTTGCGCTCATGGCCGGCGCGGGCCAGTGGATCCTGCGGTGAGGCCGGCGGCCTTCGCAGGCGCGGCCCCGGGTCCCCCGACGGCCCCAGTCAGGCCTCCTCGCGCGAGAGCCGGTGGACCAGAAAATAGTATGCCGCGCCAAGAACAATCGCGGCGCCGGCGGCCCAGAGCGTGATCTCCCTTATCTCACCGTTCATGAGGCGCTCGTCCTTGCCCGCAAAGTGGGACACCTCGGCCAGGACAAAGCACCAGAACGCCGAGCCGAGGAAGGTGTAGAGGGAGAACTTCCAGAACTTCATCCGCACAATCCCGGCCGGGATTCCAATCAAGTGGCGAACCACGGGAAGCATGCGCGACAGAAAGATGCCAAAGCTGCCAAATCGCGCCGACCACCGTTCGGCCCGCTCGATCTTGTGGGGGGTGATGAGAAGGACGCCGATCGCGTGCCTAAAGACGGAAAGAACGCGGGCGAGGACGACGCCGAAGCCGCCTGACCGGGCCGCCCAGCGCTCGGCCCTCTCGACCTTCTCCATCGGAACAAGCATCAGCTTCCCGTACCTGACCACGAGGGGGCGGCCGGCGACCCTCGAAGCCCAGTACATGATGCTGGCCCCGAGCAAGCTGCCGATGGCCGCCGCCAAGACGATGCCCGGCAGGCTCATCGAGCTATGGCCGGCGTCGACAAGAAGGACAGCAGGCGGAATGACGAGCTCACTCGGAAGCGGAATGACCGAGCTCTCGAGCGCCATCAGGAACACGATGTACAGGTACCCTCCCGACTGCAGCGAATGCTGGTAGGAGGCGAGGAGACGCTGAATCAGGTCGTGCAAGGCCCGCTCAGACGTCCGGCTTCGTCTTGCGAAGGCCCTGAACGCGGTCGCCCTGCTTCCACTGCCCCCGTTTCTTCAGCAAATCTATGCGCTCAAAGCGCTTAAGTACGTTGCGCTTGACGATGATACCACCCGTACCTTGGAGACTCTTGTGCTGAGACATGGCGATGAAGGGGACGAAAGTTCGGAGTTAAAGGGTTGGTCAGTTAACGTTCGGTTCCTGCCAAGACAAGGAGAAATTCAAACTTGACCCTCATTGTCGCCTCGTCAGTTTCACACATTCCGCATTGGAGAAATCACCGATATGAGGGACGACTATATCAAACAGGCGCTTGGCAAGATCTTGGACCCCAACATCCTGATCAACGTGGTCTCGCGCCGCGTCAAGCAGCTGAAGCGCGGCAACCGGCCCCTAGTGGAGTCCCTGGAGAAGCTCTCGCCCGAGGATACCGCGCTGCGCGAGATCATTGAGGAAAAGATCAGCTTCGAGGTCGGCGGGAACTGACCGCGGGCTGCGCCTCGGGCGCGCCTAAGGGCGGTCATTCGCAGGCTTCGCCAACGACGCCTACCATGGCTGCGAAAGACAAAGGAGCCCCGCGTCTGACGGAAGTCAGGAATTCCAAGGTGTTCAGGGATTACACCTTAGGGGAGCGTTACGAGGCGGGAATCCAGCTGAAGGGCACCGAGGTTAAATCGATCCGCACGGGTCGAGCCCAGATCAGCGACGCGTTCTGCCGCGTCGAGAATGACGAGGTGTGGATGTACAGCGCGCACATCGAGCCCTACGCGTTCGGCAACCTCGAGAACCACGACGCCAAGCGGGTGCGCAAACTCCTTCTTCACCGCCGCGACATCCGGAAGATCGCGCTCGCCATGAACGCAGGCGGAAAGGCCCTCATTCCCGTGCGCATGTATTTCAAGGAGGCCCTTGTGAAGGTCGAGGTTGCGCTCTGCACCGGAAAGAAACTTTTCGACAAACGCGAGGACCTGAAGAAAAAGGCAGAGATGCGAGAAGTGAACAGGGCCCTCAGGTCCCGTCGCGGATGAGCGCCGCAGCCGATTCGGTCGTGGTGCGGGTGCCCGCCAGCACGTCCAACTGCGGCGCCGGATTCGACACGCTCGGCCTTGCCCTCGGCCTCTACAACCGGGTCACGGTCACACGCGACGAGGGGGCTGAGCCGATTCCCGAGAGGCCGGCTGACAACCGCGCCCAAGCAATGGTCGTGGAAGCCGCGGCCGCATTTTCGAAAACCGCAAAGTGGCCGCTCGCGGGCTTCCGCTACAGAATCGAAGGAGACGTGCCGCCGGCGCGCGGCCTTGGCTCGAGCGTGACCGTCCTTGCCGGCGTGCTCGCAGGGCTTGACGCCCTCCACGGCACCTCGCTCGGGCGCCGGCGCCTTGTCGCAATGGTGTCGGCGATCGAGGGGCATCCGGACAACGCGGGCGCAAGCATTCTGGGCGGATTCTGCGTCTCGCGGTCGGATCCCGCGACCGGCGCCTACGTGGATTCGCAGCGGTTCGAGGTGCCTGCGGACATCGCGTTCGTCGTCGCCTCGCCGCCGGTTGAATCTGTCACCAAGGAGTCACGGGGCGCACTGCCGCCGGTGCTTCCCTTTTTTGACGCCGTCAAGAGCATCAACAGCGCGGCGTACGTCGTCGCGGCGTTCGCCTCCGGGAATTTCGCGAGCCTCAGGAAGTCGGCTGGCGACTTCATTCATGAACCGTACCGCCTCCCGAGGATCCCAGGCGCGAGCGACGCGATCAGCTCCGGGGTCAGGGCCGGGGCCTGGACGGGATGGCTCAGCGGAAGCGGCTCGAGCGTCCTTTGCGTCTGCGAGCGGCAAAGGGCCGACGCGGTCTCTAGGGCCATGGCGGGGGCATTTGCCCTGGTTTCTATGGCGAGTGAGGTCCGCATCCTCGCGGCGGACAACGAGGGTCTGAAGGTAGGCGCCTGACTGCGCCCCTGCGCAAGGGGCGCCATCCTAGGGCCGCAAGGACGGAACGTCCTTGCCGGGCCAGACCTTGAGGACCGCTGCCGTGAGGGGGCGCCATCCGAAGGGCTTCTGCAGGCGCATCTTGAGGCGCTTCAACCGGGCTAGCTCGTGCTCGATCGGATCAAGGTTGTGGCCCGAAATCATGATGAACGCGGCATGGGGGGCTATCTTGGAGGCGCGCCTTATGAACTCCACCCCGTCCATATGGGGCATGAAATAGTCGGTCACGACCACCCCTGCCGAAATCGTGGCGAGCCCGTTCAAAGCGTCCTCGGGCCGGGTGAACGGGTGAACCTGGCAGTCGAGATTGTCCGCGATCATCTGCGCCATAAGCTCCACATACGATTTTTCATCATCAACGATAACCACCGACCGGGGGGCCCGCGGGGGATTATTCCTGACGGTACTCAAGACAGGCTTGGAGATTTCCCCGAGGGTGTCTGAAGCGAGGCAAATTGCAACGCGCAAGGCGCTTGCGTTAGTTCCGGGGCGGGCAAGAAAGTGGGGCGGCGTGTTGCAGCCCTGCCTCTGCCGATGATCCATATCGTCCTTTTCCAGCCCGAAATCCCCCAGAACACGGGCAACGTGGGCCGGATGTGCGCCCTGACCGGGTCGCGCCTTCACCTGATCCATCCCCTCGGGTTCAAGATCACGGACCGAAACCTTCGGCGCGCGGGCATGGACTACTGGTTCTCGCTCGACGTCCACGAGCATGCTGATTGGGAGTCGTTCCGCTCCAGCCCCGCAGCCCCTGGGCGGCTGTGGCTGTTTACGACCCGGGCCGAGCTCGTCTTCTGGGATGCGAAATTCGAGGAAGGCGACGGGCTTGTCTTCGGAAACGAGGGAAGCGGGGCTCCGGACTGGCTGCATGAGCAGCTGCGCGACCGGCGGGTGAAGATACCGCACGCGAATCCCGGCTTGAGGTCGCTCAACCTGAGCACGGCGGCGGGCATCGCGGCCTACGAAGCCCTGAGGCAGATCGGCGGATTTGGAACCCAAATGTGAATTTTGGGGTAGCCTCCCGCAGGGCACGGCCCAAGATGGCCCGCTCATATGAGAGAGTCCCGACTGAAGATTTTTTCCGGTAATTCAAACAGGGCGCTGGCCGAGGACATCTGCCGCAGCATAGGGGTGCCGCTTGGCCAGGCGACCGTGACCAGCTTCCCGGACGGCGAGACCTTCGTCAAAATCGACGAGAACATACGCGGGCACGACGTGTTCATCATTCAGTCGACCTGCCCGCCGACGAACCAGCACCTGATGGAGCTGCTCATCATGATCGATGCGGCGAGGCGCGCATCGGCCAACAGGATCACCGCGGTTCTCCCGTTCTACGGCTACGCGAGGCAGGACCGCAAGGACCAGCCCAGGGTCCCGATCACGGCAAAGCTCGTCGCCAACCTGCTCGTGTCCGCGGGCGCGAACCGCATCCTGACTATGGACCTCCACAGCCAGCAGATACAGGGGTTCTTCGACATCCCCGTGGACCATCTTTACGCCTCGCCCGTCTTCTTCGACTATCTCTCGAAGACGAAGAGCGAGAACCTTGTTGTCTGCTCCCCGGACATCGGCGGAATGAAGATGGCGGCTGCGTACGCGGACCTCCTTGGAGGGAGCCTCGGGATGGTCGCGAAGAGGCGCAAGAGCGCCACGCACGTCGAGGCGATAAGCGTGGTCGGCGAGGTCGACGGGTGCGACATCCTGCTCGTGGACGACATCACGGAGACGGCGGGAACGCTTGTCGCCGCCGCGACCATGCTCCGCGAGCGCGGAGGGCGCCGGATCCGGGCGGCGGTGAGCCACTGCATCCTCAATGAAATCGCCTACGAGCGGATTCGCAGCGGGATCATTGACGAACTGATCACCACAAATACGGTGCCCATAGACACCAAGGGCCTTCCGGTGACCGTCCTGAGCGTGGCGCGTCTCCTGGGCCAGGCTATCGAGCGCATCAACACAAACGAGAGCATCACAAGCTTGTTTCGGATTAAGGGCTTCTAAAACAACCATCCCTCGTCGGGTTTGTGGAACATGGCCGGCGCGCCGCGGGTCACCCCGATTCCCAATATCACATGAGATACAGATCCCTACCTGGAATCGTCCTCGCCACCGCGCTTGCGTCAACATTCGGGCTTGCCGCGTTCGCGCTGGATTCGGCGCCCGCGGCCGTCGCGGCGAAAATGCCCCAGCTCAAGAAGGACACGACGCCGGTCAGCGAGGGAAGGCTGGCGGCCATCTCGAGCTACGCGGACATTGTTGAGCCGGTCGAGAAGGAGGTCGTCTCCATCAACTCAAGCAGGACCGTCCATGAGCGGGTCCAGGCAAACCCGCTTCTTCGGCAATTCTTCGGCGACATTCCCGACCAGGATCGCGAGAGCAAGGAGATGGGCCTCGGATCCGGCGTCATAGTTTCGCCCGACGGCTACATCCTCACAAACAACCACGTCGTCGCGGACGCGGACGAGCTGACGGTCGTCCTTTCCGACGGCCGCAAGTTCACGGCCAAGGTCGTGGGGGCCGACCCGAAGACGGACATCGCCGTCGTGAAGATTGACGCGACGGGGCTGCCCGCCGCCACCTTCGCGGACAGCGACAAGCTCCGGGTGGGAGACGTGGTGTTCGCCGTTGGCAACCCCCTGGGTGTCGGCGAGACCGTCACGATGGGCATTGTCTCCGCCAAGAGCCGCAACGTGGGGATTCTCGATGACGTCCAGGGCTACGAGGACTTCATCCAGACCGACGCGGCCATCAACATGGGCAACTCGGGCGGGGCCCTCATCGACGCAAAGGGCAGGTTTGTCGGCATCAACAGCGCCATTGTCTCACCCTCGCGCGGGAACATCGGGATAGGATTTGCGGTGCCGGTCAACATGGCCATCAACGTGATGAGGAGCCTGATTGAGACAGGCACGGTGACGCGCGGCTTCCTTGGGGTGATCGCCGATCCCCTGACTCCGGACATCGCCGAGCAGGTCCACCTTCCAAAGGACGCGAAGGGCGTCATCGTGACGGACGCATCGCCGGACGGCCCGGCGGACAAGGCGGGGGTCAAGCGCGGGGATGTCATTGTCTCGGTGAATGGCAAGCCCATCATGAGCCACGAGGAATTGCGTCTGACGATTGCCCAGATGGCGCCGGGCAGCAAAGTCGCCCTGGATATTGCCCGCGACGGCAAACCGATGGTGATCAACGTTACTCTTGGGCAGTTTGCCGAAAAGCCGAACGAGCTTCTCACCGGGATCGAGGTCGGCAAGCTCACCGATGACGCGCGAAGGCGCCTCGGCATCGACTCCCGGATCACCGGGCTAGTGGTGAGCAGCGTGGCGGAGAAGTCCGACTACGCGGAGAACCTCCCGCTGGGCGCGGTCATCGTCGAGATCAACCGCTCGCCGGTCGACGACATAGCGACGGCGAAGGCGCTCCTGCACGCCGGACACAATCTCCTGCTGGTCTACTACCAGGGCTACCAGCGCTATGTCGTCGTGACCAAGGGCTGATTTCCGCCTGTCAGCTCCCCGGCTTTTCCACGGGGAGTCTGGCGAGGGCCTCGGGCAGGTGGTCGGCCGGATAGGTCGGGAAGCTCAGCTCCAGCAGCGAGACGGATGGCACGTCGAACGCGACGGATCCGGCGCTCCGGTCGACAAGCATGGCCACCCCGGCGACCGTACCGCCGGCCTTGCGCACGATCTCGATGCACTCGATCACGCGGCCGCCGCGTGTCACGACATCCTCGACCACCAGGACAGGCTCGCCCGGAGCCAGCGTGAAGCCGCGGCGCAGCACGAGCACGTTGTTCTCCTTCTCGCAAAAGATGTACCTCGCCTTCGCCTGGCGAGCGACCTCCTGGCCTATCACGAGACCCCCCATGGCGGGGGCGAGGACCGTCGCAAACTTGAGGCCCCTTGCGCGCGCCTTCGCAAGGAGCAGCTCGGACAGGCGCTCGACGGCGTCCATGTGCTGGCAAACCTGCGCGCACTGGAAGTAGTGGCCGCTATGCAGCCCGGAGCGGAGGACAAAGTGGCCGGTCAATAGGGCTCGGGTACGGGTGAAGATGTCGAGTATCTCCTGTTGCGTGGTATCCATGCGACCGCGAGTCCAGACGGTTCCTATTCCGAGATCAACGCTTCAACCATCGCTGCAGCGTTGAATATTCGGGGTTGCGCGGCTAAAGTTTGCGTGTTCAGGACACAGAGACACATTGACGCCGATCCTACAGATTCCACTCGAAGACGAGCTCGGAGACGTGCTCGAGAAGGCGATGACTTGCGCGGGCCTGACCGCGGAGGCGCTCTCGGAGAAATCCGGCGTGCCAGTGGGCTCGATCTGCGACGCCGTCGACTACCGCCCGGAGCTCACTCCCGATGAATGCGCCCGCCTGGCGTCCGTGCTCGGCCTAAACGAAGTAGGCCTGTGCGCGCTCGCCTCGGGGAAGTATCCCCTCCCGGAGCCGAAGGGACTGCCGTTTCAGGTCTGGCCGCTCCGGATGGCGCACGGCATCGGCGTCGTGAACGCCTACATCATCGGCGAGGACGGCGGCCGCGGGCTCCTCTTTGACACCGGCCCGGGCTCGGGCGCGCTGGAGGCGGTCTGGCCCGGCTCGGTCAGCGGCATAGACGCGATCTTCGTCACGCACATCGAGGCGGAGCACGCGGGCGGCCTACCCGACGCGGTGGAGCGGTTCGGGGTGTCCAATGCGTTCATACCGTCCGGGGCCGAGGCCTCGCGGGCAAAGCCGATGGGGGAGGGGGAGACCTTCTCGGCGGGCCCGCTCCGGGTCACCGCGTTCAGGACGCCCGGACACTGCGCGATGCACAACTGCTACCATGTGCAGTCGGCGGCCGTCCCGTCGGCGCGGACGCTCCTTGTGTCAGGCGACCTGATCTTCGCGGGGTCGGCGGGAGGGCCCTATCACTGCCACCGGCAGCTGCGGGCCCATCTACGCCGCGTGCTCGCTGCTGTTCCCGCCGACACGGTCGTGGCGCCGGGGCACGGGCCCATGACGACTGCGGGCAACGAGCTGCGCTTCAACCCGTTTGTGGCCTAGCGGCCGGACGGCGGTCAGATTGAGTCGACGATCACGGCCACGACCGTGGCGTTGTCGGGTCCGCCCCTCTCGATCGCAAGGTCCACGAGGCCGTGCGCGATCTCGTCGGGTTCGGAGGCCTTGTCGACGCACTCCCTCATCTCTGCCTCGGACATGAGCCGCGAAACACCATCGGTGCAGAAAACTATGCGGTCTCCGGGCAGCAGCGGCAGGTCTATGAGATCGACCTCGGGAGCGACGATCTGTCCGATGCAGCGCGTCAGCGCGCCTCGTTGCGACTCGCTGTAGTAAACCACCTCCCCGCGCGCCCTGCGGCGGCGCGCCTCGTTCTCGACCGAGTGGTCCTCGGTCAGGCAGATGAACTCACCCCTGCGCCACGAGAACGCCCTCGAATCCCCAACATGAGCGAGCTTCAGGCGCCGCCCGCGGACGCATCCGAGCGTCAGGGTGGACCCGATGCCGAGGCCGGGGCTCATCCGCATGCCGAGCGCCGCGACGGAATCATTGGCGAGGGTGACAATCGCCCGAAGGTCGATATCGGCATCAGGCGGGGTCGCCAGCACCGCGGCGGTCACCACGTTGACCGCCTCCTGAGCCGCCTCACCACCGCCGGGCAGCCCTCCGACGCCATCGGCAACGCCGAAGAGCTTTGCCGACTCGTCGAAGAGCATGCGGTCCTCGTTTTCCCTCCGGACCTTGCCGAGATCGGAGAAGCAGGCGGCGCGGAGGGTACTCATCGGCAGGACATCACGATAAGCCGGGCGCCGTCAGGTGAAAGGACGAAATTGTTCATGCCGGTTGTCCAGGGTCAGCCTGGTGAACGAACGCTGCGGCAGGCCCTCGATGAAAAGCCGGCCATAGGATTTTGCCAGGATCCGGCTATCGAGCACCGTGATGACGCCCCTGTCGGTCTGATTGCGGATGAGGCGGCCCACGCCCTGGCGGAATTTTATAACCGCCTCCGGAAGCGTCAGTTCATTGAACGGATCGCCGCCCCGGTCCCTGATGAGCTCCGCCTTGGCCTCGGCGATGGGGTGGGTCGGTGGGCTGAACGGGAGCCGGGCGATCACCACCTGTGAGAGCGCGTCACCCGGGACGTCGACGCCGGTCCAGAAACTGTCCGTTCCAAATAAGACGGCGTCGCCTGCGTTGCGCATCCTCTCGGCGAGCTCGGTCCTCGAGATATCACCGCCCTGCATGAGAAAGGGGCGCTCTAGGGACGCGATGCGGGGCCCGACGATGGCGGCGACCGCCTGCATGTCGCGGTAGCTGGTGAAGAGGACGAGCGAGCCCCCGGCGACCCGTTCGCAGCAGAAGCTGACGTAGTCCGCCAGCGCGTCGATCGACGACCGTGAATCCTGCGCCGACGGCGGGGGGATGTCCGCGGCCACAAAAACGCGCATGTTTCGCTCGAAGTCGAAGGGAGACTCGGTGACTTGCGTCTTCGCGGACGCCGCACCTATTGCCGCCGCGAAGGGTCCCATCTCGCCGGCCAGCGCCAGCGTCGCGCTGGTGCAGACGACACTCACTCCGACCCCGAACAGACAGCGCTCGAGTTCGGGGGCGACGTCGACCGGTGCGCTTCGCAGCGTCACGATCGTCTGTCTGCGGCCGCTCTTTTCCGCCCAGTAGACATGGCCCTGGTTTGAGAGCCCCAGCCATTCGTCCACGCCGCCCCGGATTGCCCGGAGCCTTGCCCTCTGCTCCAGCAATTCGTCCCTCTCTCGCCCGTCCTCGAGCGCGTCCGCGACCTTTGCGACCGACCGCTCTAGCGCCGCGAGAGGCTCGCTCAGCAGGGGTTCGGCGACGCCGCCCTCGCGGATTCGCACGATCGAACGCTCCGAGAGGAGCGTGCCCGCGAGAAAGCCGAAGAACTGCCCTGAAGCGTCGAGCACGTCCGCAACCTTCTGCCTGAAGTCGGAGTCGGCGCGTTTCTTCATGATCCCGCGGCGCGTCCTCGGGTTGTAGAGGTGCTTGAGGGTCCTCTCTACTCCGAGGCTGCTCAGGCTCAGGCCGAAGCTTTCCTCCGCGACCTCCGGCACGGTGTGCGCCTCGTCAAGCACGACGAAGTCCCCTGGGAAGAGGACGCCCGACGCGTCGGCACCGGCCCCTTCGGCCCGGGCGCCGCCCGCGTTGATCAGCGAGAACAGGAGCGAATGGTTCACGACGATCACCTGGGCGGATCGCACGCGCGCCCGGGCCCGCTGGTAGAAGCAGCGGTTGCAGTCGCAGTTGCGCCTGGAGCACGACGACGAGTCCGCGTTCACGCAGTCCCAGACATCGGCGTTGGGCGGCGGCTGCAGGTCGTGGCGCAGGCCGGTTTCCGTCGTCTCCGCCCAGTCCGCGATCCGCTGCAGCTCGGCGTATCCGGCGTCGTCGAAGAGGCTGGCCCTCTCCGCGAGCGCGTGGGATAGCCTCGAGGTGCAGAGGTAATTCGCCTTGCCGACGAGAACGGTGGAGACAAATCCCGCGTACCTTCCGAGCTCCGGCTCCGACTCGAAGAGTTTCCTGCAGAGCGGCAGGTCCTTCTTCTCGATCTGTTCCTGCAGCGAGATCGTGTGCGTCGAGACAATGAGCTGCCTGCCGCAATCGGTCGCGTGGATAATGCCTGGAACAAGGTAGGCTAGCGACTTTCCGATGCCCGTGCCCGCCTCGACGAGCAGCGGCTCGTCGTCCCGGAACGCCGCAGCGACCGAATGCGCCATTCGCTCCTGTCCCGGCCTGTGCTCGAGGTCCAGGTTCGCCTGCAGCCAGCCACCCTCGGGGAAAACCCGCGCGGCAAACTCCGGCGCCCGGCTCGTGGGCGGATGAGCCCGGGCTTCATTGTCGCGAATTCCGATCATTGTATGGCCACAGCAAACAGCCGGATCCGGCCTGCGGCGAGCGGAAGCTTAGGTTGCGGCGCTAATCGCAGATCCACACGAGATCCCCTGCTCGGACATCGTCGTACAGCTCGATGATGTCGGCGTTTCGCATGAGGACGCATCCGGCGCTCAAGGGCTCCCCGATCCGTTCCTCGCGCTGGGTGCCGTGGATATAGATATACCGCTTGTAAGTGTCGACATTACCGCCGGCGTTAACCCCCGGCTCAAGGCCACGCAGCCAAAGGATACGGCTTGTGATGAGATTGTGGGATTCCGACTCGTTAGGGGAAATCTCTGAAAAGTGCAGACCGGTGGGAACGCGGGACTTGAACACCATCCCTGAGGGCTGGCCGGCCCCAATGCGCTCGGCGATCTCATGCAGCCCCTTTGGGGTTCCCATGGAATTCGCTGCGTTTGAAGGAGGGTGCTTGGAAGTTGATATGATATAAGATCTTACGAGTGACACTCCGCGATGAAACTGCAGTGTTGCGGACCCAATTCTCACGAAGAGGATCCGGTCTGTGTGCTTGATGCCGAGCGCAGATCGGGTTTTGTTGAACGGTTCCCAGGACGATTCTATGGAAAAGACGGCATCATTCACGGTTGGTATCGTCGGCGCTACAGGCGCCGTCGGTCAAGAATTGCTGCGCTTGCTGGACGAGCGCAGCTTTCCGATCGCGACACTCAGGCTCTTTGCCTCGGCGAGGTCCGCCGGCAAAGCCGTCGAGTTCAGGGGACGGAAGATCGTCGTGGAGGAGGCGAAGCCGGGTGTCTTCGCGAACGTCGACGTCGCGTTTTTCGCGGCGGGAGGAAAGGTGACCCGGGCGCTCGCGCCGGACGCCGTCAAGGCGGGATGCCTCGTGATCGACAAGAGTTCGGCTTTGAGAATGGAGCCGGACGTCCCCCTCGTCATCCCGGAAATCAACCCGGAGGTGCTTCGGAGCCACAAGGGGATCATTGCCAACCCAAACTGCTCGACCGCGGTGGCGCTGATGGGCCTGTTTCCGCTGCACCGGCGGTTTGGGCTTAAGCGCTATTTCGCGGCGTCCTACCAGTCCGTCTCGGGAGCGGGCGCCGAGGGCGTGCGTGAGCTCGAAGCACAGGTGGTCGCACACACGAAGGGCACCGAGATGGCGCGCAAGGTCTTCCCGCACCAGATCGCCTTCAACGTGATCCCTCAGGTGGACACATTCGGCTCGAACGGCTACACGGGCGAGGAGACGAAGATCATGCTCGAGAGCCGCAAGATTCTCGGTCTTCCCTATCTCGCCGTATCGGCAACCTGTGTGCGGGTGCCCGTCGTGCGAGCCCATTCGGTCGCGATCAACGCTGAGTTCGAGCGCCCGGTGAGC
Source organism: uncultured Opitutaceae bacterium (assembly GCA_964534685.1). GTDB lineage: Bacteria > Verrucomicrobiota > Verrucomicrobiia > Opitutales > Opitutaceae > Palsa-1447. Next base: position 40,896 of record CAZHPC010000005.1, on the reverse strand, counting down.
GTTGCTGAAGCGCGCGAGGCCATATCCTCATTCCCGGGCGCACAGCTTGTGGATGAACCTTCGCGAGGAGAGTACCCGACGCCGCTCGATTTCAGCAGGAAGGTAAAGTGCGGTGTGGGTCGCATCCGCGTCGACACGGCGCTCCACAACGGCCTGGCGTTCTGGGTAAGCGGCGACAATCTTTGGAAAGGCGCCGCGTTGAACGCAGTCCAGATCGCTGAACTTATGGTCCGCGACGGCTTGCTGAGGTCCAGGGCTGCGCTTGCCGCTGTCTGATTTGAATGGACGCCTAGCTCAGTTGGTTAGAGCACCTCGTTTACACCGAGGGGGTCGGGGGTTCGAGTCCCTCGGCGTCCACCATTCCATTGAGTTCGGATGCCGACGCACCGAAATTGGCGCATCGGTGCGTCTGCGAGCTGCTTCCCTCAATACTGAGGGCGAAGACCACGGCCTGTTCCTAAAGAGACCCGTTTCCGATCGGCGACTGTACCCGCCCCCGGTCAGTCAGGCTGCTGGTGTGGCGAGGTGGGTCGGTGGATTCCTAGGATACCGAGCTCTCCTCTAGCGTCTGTCCAGCCTCGGACAGCCGAAGATGAGGGCAGTAGCGGCTTCGAGCCGGATGATTGTCGTAACCTTGGGATGCTCCGCGTAGAGTGGGGCCGGCGAATCCATCCTCATAATGAACCTCAGAAAAACTCTCGCATTGTTTGTTATTTTTGCCGCGGCGTTGGTCACGCCTAGTTCGGCACAAGTTTTCTGGAGCAACTACAGCCCTTCAGGCGTCACCGACGGCATCTGGTGCGTAACCTATGCCAATGGTACCTTCGCTGCCGTGACAGATCAGGGGAACCTGCTGACCTCAACCAACGGGCTCAACTGGAGCAGTCAGGCTATCGACTCGGGTGTCTGGCTGGTGTCCGTCGCCTATGGGAATGGCATCTGGGTGGTGGTTGGCGACAAGGGCACGATTCTCGTGTCGTCTGACCTCAAGACGTGGATTCACGCAACCTCAGCCACCTCCAACAAGCTGAACGGTGTGCTCTACAACGGAACTATCTGGGTGGCTGTAGGAGAATCGGGCACGATCATTACGTCACTGGATGCCCAGGGTTGGTTGCTTCAACCAGCAATATCGGGCGTTACGGGTTTCCTGCACGGCATCGCTTATGTTGGCGACAGCACCTTGGGATTGGGAAACGGCATATGGATATGCGGCCAAAATGGCGTAATCATTCAGGGGCTTCCGACTTCATCTGGGTCAACCGACTATACGTTTACTCTTTATCCAGACAATCGTGGGATGATTCTTCCCGGAGAAGTAATAACGACGCAGAACCTAGAGGTGCTTATTTATCCAGATCTTGGGTTGGGCGGTGTGAGTCTAGTAGGAGGCGGACAAGGAATATTGTTTTCTTCTGGTGTCAGTGTTGGCCATCCGCCGGGCCAAACATTTGGATCATCACCTTCCACTACTCCTAACGTTGACTTTCGTGGCGTCACGTATGGCAACGGATACTTCGTCGCAGCTGGCGAGCAGGGAACGATCTTCAGATCCACTGACGGTGTGAACTGGCTCCAAAGCTACTCGGGCGATAGTCCCTCGACGCTGAACACGGCAACGCTCCTCAGCGCTGCCTACTCGCCTACCTTACAGCGTTTTGTGGTCACCGGGCTGGGGGGCACCATCCTAGTTTCAAATCCTGCACCCACCGTGTTCGCGAATGTGTCCACCCGAGGATACGTCAGCAGCGCGCAGACCTTTATTGGTGGATTCGTGATTCAGGGTAATGCCCCACGCACGGTCCTAATCCGTGCTGACGGCCCAGTGTTGAGCCAGTTCAACGTGCCGAGTCCGCTGGCTGATCCTGTCCTAACTGTATTTGACGGTAAGGGAAATGTGATTGCGACAAACACGGGTTGGGTAACCAACACGAATCCGGGGACGATTTCTACGGCAGCTCTTGAGGTGGGCGCATTCGCGTTGCCTAGTTCTAGCGCGGACTCAGCGCTGCTGCTGACGCTCCAACCTGGGGCGTACACTGCCCAAGTCACGTCGGCAAAGGGCAATTCAGGTATAGCCCTGTTTGAGGCGTATACCAACTAGCGCGTGATGAATTAAATGAAACAGTTGATCGGCGCGGTCCTGTTCGGTCTGGCGACCGTGACGCCGTGCTTCGCTCAAATCTTCTGGACCAACCAAAGCCCCTCCGGCGTTACGGACGACATCTGGTGCGTTACGTACGCCAATGGCACTTTCGCTGCCGTGACAGATCAAGGGAACCTGTTGACCTCTACCAACGGACTCAATTGGAGTAGCCAAGCCGTTGATCCGGGCGTCTGGCTAGAATCAATCGCCTACGGCAACGGCACATGGGTCGTCGTCGGCGACAAGGGCACGATCCTTGTGTCGTCGGACCTCAAGACTTGGGTTCATGCGAACTCGTTTCATGCGGACTCGGTTACGGGCGCCAAGCTTAATGGTGTGTTGTATGATGGAATGATCTGGGTGGCTGTAGGAGAGGCCGGCACGATCGTCACGTCGTCAGATGCTTTAAATTGGGAGCTTCAACCGGAAATATCAGGTGTGACTGGGTTTCTTCACGGCATAACCTGTGACCCGGTCACAGGCTCAACGGTGATAAGTGGACAGAACGGGGTCCTCATCGTCCTCAATTCCAACACTGGGGTTCCTGACCTGATCGCATCCCGTTCCACGCAAAACCTAGAGTCCGTACTTTGCGAGGAAGCAAGTCCTGGAGGAACCGTGGCGGTGGGAGCAAACGGCACCATAGAGTACAATTCGCAGGTCCCGTCGCCGGACCCGCCACAATTCAATTCCTTTTCCCTCAGTTTCTTTTACAAGATGTGGACCTCGGTCTCAGTTCCCAACACAACGGCAACATTCCGAGGGCTCGCATTCGGCAACGGGTATTGGGTCGCGGCTGGTGAACAAGGCACCATCTTAACCTCGGCGGACGGACCAACCTGGACCCAGCGATTCTCTGGCGACAGCCCTTCAACGGTCACCACAGCAACACTCCTGAGCGCCACTTACTCGAAGCCGCTGCAACGCTTCGTGATCACCGGAAGCGGCGGCACTATCCTAGTCTCGAATGCCGCGCCCACTGTGTTCGGGAACGTGTCCACCCGCGCCTACGTCAGCAGCAACCAGACATTCATCGGTGGTTTTGTGATCGAGGGCACGGCTCAGCGCACGGTCCTAATCCGCGCTGACGGCCCAGTGCTTAGCCAGTTCAGCGTTCCGAGCCCGCTACCGGACCCGGTTCTCACGGTCTACAACAGCAGCGGTGCAGTCGTCGCCACGAACACTGGGTGGACGACCAACACGAGGCCCAGCGCCATCTCATCGGCTTCGCAGCAGACAGGAGCCTTCGCTTTGCCGAACCCGAGCGCGGATTCGGCCCTGTTGCTGACGTTGCCACCCGGCGCCTACACGGCGCAGATCACGTCGGCCAAGGGCAACTCGGGCACAGCCTTGTTCGAGGCATACACCAACTAGGATAGACTATTCGAGCAGACTCAGGCCTGCCGGGGACCGTGCTGATCATGCGAGGGTGGGGCGAGTTGCCCACCTAGCCCTGCCTTCAGTTCTACGGATCCCGCAGAAGCTCGTTACCCGAGTCCATTGGCATCCGTATACGAGGGAGCCCATCGGCCACGGATCCAGGGAACGCGGGAGGGGGTTGCGGGGATGTAGGGATGGGTGAGGTCGGATATGGCCGTCGACCGGAAACGTGTGCTTTCGCAGCGGGTGTCCTCTCGTCCACCGGTTACGAGAAATCGACGAGGTTAACGGGGTCGGTGTTCGGGTATGAATCCACGGCGCACCGAATTCGGAGCAACGGTGCATCGCCGACGCTAAGCGCAAGATTGTGCAACCAGCTGCAACTTGAACAACCGCTTCACTCGGCAGCGTTAGATTCCCTCGGCGTCCACCAGTTTGTAAGATAATAACATTAAGTATCTTATGGGATTATTCTTAGACATTTTGATTGGCCACGCTAAGCGATCACGTCGAGTTCACTCCACGACACCCATTTCCAAGAGCAACATCCTGGGAGTGCAGACATTGACCCCGTAGACCGCAGTCCCAAGAACATGGGCGAAATCGGTGATGTCCGAAGTGACCAGGTAATCAGCACTACTGCCGATGGCTGATAAAATCACTGGCTTGTCCTTCGTGGCGTCGAAGACAATGGGCCTGTCGATCACGTAGATCGATCCGACAACCTCAAGATTCGGCCGGATAATGCGGTTCCAGCGGGTTGCGCCGTAGGGATGCTTGAACACGTTCCTTTCGACTTCGGCCACGCAATAGTCGGCCGTAATGAGTCTCCACCCGGAACTCAGTCCGTGCTCGATCAGAACGTGGGACAATCCCTTGGTCGACCAACAGGCAGCCAAGATCGTCGACGTATCGAGAAATACGATCACTTCTTGACTAACTTTACGCTAGCGGCGTCGGCCTCGTCATCCGTAACCCACTTCTTGATCGTTGCCGCAGGAATGTCGCGGATCGGGACAGTAACGGCAGGGTGAAGAAAAATCCCATCCGGCCTTTCTTCGGCGAGGAGAACCGCGTGATTCTTATCAAGCCTCAGCTTGCGGCGCAGCGCTATGGGCAACGTGAGTGTTCCACGCGGCGAAATCGTGATAGTCGTGCTCATGCAGAAATACTGCATTACTGAAATACGGAAGTCAATCGGAAGGGGTGTAGAAACAACTTTAAAGCCGATAGCGCCTGGTAGGGCCAAGAGTCGCCGTCGCCAAAGCTTCACATCTTCGCCCACCAAGCGTCCGACGGTTATGTGTGCAAGAGCCTGCAACCAGCTGCAACTAAGACCGCCTCTTCACTCGGAGGTGATGGACGCCCTCGGCGTCCACCAGTTATTAAAATACTAAACGATAACAAGTTATGTAATATTTGTCGGTCGATATGGCCAAAGTGTCAACGTGGGTGACAACAAGTGCGCCGAGATTCGCCGCCATACCCAATTGTGCCAAATAGCGGTTTTTGACGTATGTGCGAGCGACGTGATTCCGCCGATTTGGGCCACTTGAAGAGTCGGTCTGATCCAATAGAAAGGATCCAGACCATGAAAGATGACCACCACTGAGCGGGGGACTGATTCGGGTCGGGATCCCTTTGGCGTGCCCCCATGATTGCGAATGAAGAGCCGTGGACGCTCCAAGGGCTCCGTGTGCTCGGTCGAGCACGCGGAGTTCATTTCATCTGACTGCTGGAAGCCCGCGCCACTTTGACTTATCTGCCATGAACGCAATGTATCCCCATCGGATTGCCAAACAGCAAACGTGATGCCCGCATTCCTGCCCGCAAGTGTTCATGTCCGGGGTTTGGTCAAGCGCTACGGCAAGGTGGAGGCCCTATGCGGAATCAGCTTTGACGTCGCTGCGGGCGAAATCTTTGGCATTCTCGGCGCGAATGGGGCGGGCAAGACGACCGCCCTAGAGTGCATCATGGGCCTTCGGCGACCGGATTCCGGGTCGGTCTTCGTGGCGGGTATGGACGTGCTGGACCATCCCGAAGAGACCAAACGGGTAATTGGCGCGGTGCTTCAGGCGGCAACCCTTCAGGACCGCGTGACCCCGCGGAAGGTGCTGCGGCTGTTCTCCTCTTTTTGCGACCACGCGGCCGACACAGGCAGCCTGATCGAGAGGTTCGGGCTAACGGCTAAGGCGGACTCGCCTTTCGTCTCACTTTCGGGCGGCCAGAGGCAGCGCCTGTTCCTCGCCCTGGCGTTCGTAAATAATCCTTCGCTTGTGGTGCTCGACGAACCCACGGCGGGCCTTGATCCCGGTTCCCGCCGCGAACTCCACGAGATCATTGTGGGCATGCGCACCGCGGGACGGACCGTGGTCATGTGCACTCATGACCTTGAGGAGGCGCAGAGCCTTTGCGACCGCGTCGCAATTCTCGATCGCGGCGAGGTAATCGCGTCAGGGCAGCCGTCCGCGTTGGTTGCGGGATCACGGCTGCCATCCACCGTTGAGGTCAGGACATCGCAGCCGCTGACCGAAAGCCAGGTAAAGGCGCTGTCCGGGATCACGCATTGGCGGTGGAAAGACGGCGGATGGCTTATAGGAACCGACAACACCGATGAAACCGTTGTTGATCTTGTGAAAGTGGTCGAGGTGCACGGCAACAAATTCATCGAGCTGCTTATTCGCAGGGCGTCGCTCGAGGACGTCTTCCTTTCGATCACCGGACGCGCATGGCTAACCGAGGAGGAACGGAAATGAATGCGCGCCGGAATAACTGGTCAGGAATGGTCCACTTCTTCTTCTTCACGCTCGATCTCAATTTCCGGAGCAAACAGGCGCTCGTTTACGGTTATCTGGTCCCCATTCTGTTTCTGGTGGCCTTCGGGAGCGTCTTTCGATCCGAGTCGCCTGCGTTGCTAGGAGAGATGGGCCAGCTCTTGACAATAACGATTCTTGGTGGGGCCTGCTTTGGATTGCCGACAGCGCTTGTGGCCGAGCGCGAGCGCGGAATTTGGCGACGCTACCGCCTTCTTCCTGTCAGAACTTTCTTTCTGGTAGTCGCGGTCCTTGCAGCCCGGATTGTCATCGTCGTCTCGGCTGTAGTGATGCAGGTGTGCATAGCCCATCTTGTGTACCACACCCCGCTTCCGGTTAACCTCGTCCATGCGGCGTTGGGGGTCCTCCTCGTAACAACCTCTTTTCTGGGGCTCGGGCTCGCGATAGCAGGCGCTGCTGACGATGTGCCTGCAGTTCAGGCCATGGGTCAGTGCATATTCCTGCCGATGATTATGATTGGAGGGGTGGGCGTGCCGTTGCTGGCGTTGCCGGAGTGGGCGCGGAATGCGTCGGGGTTTATGCCAGGCCGTTATTCCGTTGATCTTCTTCAGGTCGCGTACTGCGAACCCCGGGGGATTTCTGGGGAGGGGTTCAGCATTTTTGCCCTCGTTGTGATTGGAGCGTGCGCCTTTGTCGTTGGCTCGAAACTGTTCCGATGGGAATGCGGCCGCCGGATTGGCCTCAGAGCTTGGGCTTGGATTCTAGTCGCCGTGTTCGGCTGGGTAGCGGTCGGATTTGCTGCTGCTTTGAGCGGGCACCTTGCGGCCCCTCTGCCACCGGACATCGGATTCGACGCGATAACCGACGCGGAGATCGAAAGTGTCAGTTATGCCAACCTCCCGGGAGACAATGAATTTGTGAGCCGCCTGGCGCCGCCCTTTGCCTTAGACGAGCTTCCGGAAGGCATGAGCGAATTTGAAAGGACGCTCAACCACTGGGCGCCCGGACATGCCAGCGAGCCGGGTCAATGCGTCCGCAGTCTCTTGTGTGTCGCCGGAATAGCGGATGTTGGCCAGGACCTCCACGAGGGCGAGATTGCGCGCCTGGTCTTTGAGGAGCTTCGTGCGAGGTTCGATGACCACAGCCTGAGCAAGCTGCTCACCTGGATTATCCTTTATCCCAATGATGGGGTAGCGATTACAACAGCGCCAGAGCTAGGGATGGACCGTCAATTCAAGGAGGTGATCATCCGAGAGAGGACGGTTCTGTATGCCACGAAGCTTCTTGGTCGGATTCGCGGAAAGATCAAGGACTAGGGGCGGTGTTCACCCTCCCGTGGCGGCTATATTGCGAACCGTGAGAAGCAATGTCTGTGTTGGCGCGACTTAGAACGCCCGACCTTGCTGTTACCAAGGAAAACTCAAGACTAACCGCTTAGTGACGCCGCGAACTATCAGATGGTCCCTTGTGGCTTTGGCGGCATCCTCGGCCTGCATCTTTTTGCTCCCAACGGACAAAGGCCCGGATCTGCCGCCATTGAAGCAATACGCGGGCCTTCCGACCCAATTCGATGATGCTCTAAGAAGAGCGCACGCGAACCTGCACGGCCATGACCCCGATGGGGTGAGGGCATTGGCGCGGCTATATCAGGCCAATCGCCTTTATCCTGAGAGCAAGGCATGCTACCGCGCTATCGCAGCGCGAGGGAAAGGCCTATCGCCGCAGGACCACTACTATCTCGCGGCCATCTTCCTCGATGAGAGCGACATTGGCTCCGCCCAAGTTGAACTAAGGGCGACGATTGACGCCGCGCCGACCTACCTGCCGGCAAGGACCTCCTTGGCGGAGGCCCTGTTCAAGACTGGGGAAATCGACCAGGCCGAGAGGGAGTATGATGCCGTCCTTAAAATCGAACCGCATAATGCCCGAGCTTTAGTGGGGCTCTCACGAATAAAGCTGCAGCACGGCGATGACGACGGGGCCGTGGCCCTCTTAAGAGAAGCGGTGTCGCATCATCCCGACTCAAGGTCGGGCACCTCGTTGCTTGCGCAAATTCAGAGCCGACGCGGCTTCGACGACGAAGCGGCCGCGATGACGGCCCTTAGCCAGCGGGTCCACGAGCTCATACCGCCGGATCCCTGGATGAAGGCGCTGCTGGCCGACTGCTACGACCTTCAGCTCCTATCGCTCAAATTCGAGGCCTATAGACTTGCCGATCAACTTGACGAGGCGCTTCCCCTTCTGGGTCGGCTCGAGGAGCTCGACCCGAACGGTTGGATGCCGAGGATGATGCATGGTTGGTCTGATAGGGAGGCTGGCCGTTACGCCCACGCCGTGGAGGAATTTCAGTCGGCACTTACGGCCGGCGGGGAGCCTGAAAAGATATGCCCCTTGTTGGCGACAACCCACATTATGATGGGGCACCCTGAGGCAGCGGTACCGATGCTCTCGAAGTACCACGCCCTGTTTCCGAATTCGATGCCAATCCTCCGTTCCTATTCCGAAGTGGCGGTTCGAATGAAGGACAACAATCTCGCCCGGAAGCTTCTTGTGGAGGTTCTCCGGGCGGAGCCGAACCTCTATCTGCCAAACATGAGTTTGGCTCAAATCCTCTGGGACTCAGGAGAAAAGGACGCCGCCTCTCAATTGCTTCGACGGGTGACCAAGATATTCCCCATCGACATCGATTCTCGGGGACGACTGGGCCAGTACTACATCGAGAAGTCGGATCCTTGGTCGGCCATTGGCCCGTTGGAGCAAGCACATGCCATTGAACCGAAAAACGCCCAGATCAAAGCAATGTTGGATACGGCCTATCTCGCTGCAGGGAGCATGGAGGCGTCGCGAGGCCATTTCGAGGAGGCCGGCGCCTATTCTGACAAGGCAATCCAGCTTATTCCTGATGGCCTACGGGGCTTGGCCCTAAAGGTAAATGCCTGCAAGCATGCCAAGGACTTCAAGCATGCGGCAGAGGCCATGGGGAAAATCGCAGCCCTCCAGCCGAACAGCCCCGCAATCCGGATGAGCCTTGGCGACCTAATCTATCAGAGCGGCGATGAGGATGGCGCGCGTCAGGAGTGGCGGGAAGCCTTGAAACTCGCGCCTGCGGAGGAAACGGGACTGCGCGATCTCCTTAGCCGGAGACTTGCCGGCCAGATAACCGCCGCGACCATCCAGTGAGGATGCCACGTGCCATTCGTCGGCTTCTGATCGCCGTGACCGTACTTGCGGCCTTGGTAGCCGTAGCCGTCGTCAAACATAGGCCCGGTACGCCCTCAGCGACCCTTACCGGCACCGCAACAGGAGTGCCGAAGCCTTCTTCGAAGCATCGGCCGCTTGGCCTGGACTATTACTCCAAACGGGAAATCGGTCGACCCGTCGAGGGCGAGCCCTGGATATCCGACCTGCTGATCGTTGACCTGGATGGGGACGGGCTAAAGGACATCCTTGTTGCGGACGGTCGTCTCAACAAGGTCACGTGGATTCGCCAAGTGAAGCTCGGTGTATTTGAGGAGCAAGATATCGGCCAGCCCGTCGCGGGCCCCGCTCACCTGGAGGTGGCCGACCTCAATGGCACCGGCCACCTCGATGTGCTCGTCGCATCCATGGGTGTGATCCCGCCAAGCAACGAGAAGACCGGATCGGTGGTCGTATTGGAGAACGACGGCACGAACCATTTCAAGAACCGCGTCCTCTTGGAGAATGTGGCCCGTGTCACCTACGTGGCAGCAGCCCCGCTCACGAAATCCGGACGCCTGGACCTGGTCGTCGGCCAGTTCGGCTACTACCAGGGTGAGGTGCGATGGATGGAGAACCTGGGCAGCTGGAACTTCAAGAGCCACACGTTGCTCGATGCGCCAGGAACCATCCATGCCCCCGTCGCGGACCTGCTGGGCAATGGCAACCTCGATATCGTCGCACTCGTCAGCCACAACGTCGAGGAGATCCACGCATTCTACGGCGATGGGCATGGAAATTTTAGGGACCGGGTGCTTTATGGATCAACCAACATGGACTTCGGTCTGAGCGGGCTTGTCATTGCGGACGTGAACAAGGATGGCCGTCCGGACATTGTATACACCAATGGCGATGGGTTTGACTACGCGACCCCTGGCTCGCGGCCTTGGCATGGCGTCCAATGGCTTGAGAATCTAGGTCAGGGAGAATTCGCCTATCATCGTTTGGGGGATTTTCCCGGGGCTTACAGTCCGGTCGTAGCCGATCTGACCGGCGACGGGAATCTCGATATCGTTGCCTGCTGCGGCTTCAACGATTGGACCAATCCCGATGCCGTTTCGCTCATGTGCTTTGAGAACGACGGCGCTGGTCATTTCACGCCTCGCACATTGGCGTACCATCCGACCCAATTAATAGTAGTGAAGGCTGCAGACCTGTTCAATGACGGACGCACGGAGCTCGTTACCGGGGGCTTCGCTTTCACACCACCCTACCACCACATTTCCCGTGTGACACTATGGGAGCCTAAGGATCAGCCTGTTAGGAAGGTCAGTCCGGCGGCTTCGTCAAGGCAGTGAGCCCGTCGGCCAAGGAAGGCCCTGCAATGCAAGGCAGGGAATCGCATTGCACGCCCGCTTCGGGTCGCGCTCACGCAATTCAGGGCAACGCGACATCCGGAGGGCGGGCGACCATGGCCGATAATTTAGTGTGCCATGAGATTTCGGGTGCGCGGTAACACATTCTGACTGCGTGAATCTTAGTTCGGGTATTACCCCATGGTTCGCGTCCAGCAACTGCTGTACTGTAGTGCGCAGCGGACCTATGTCCGCGGAAAATCTAATCGCAGCTTAAACCCTCGATTCACCCATCCATCGTGGAAGAGGAAACAATCAATATGAAAACCACAACCAATCTTTCGCTCGCCCTGATGTTCGCGCTAACCGGCGCATGCGCCTCATTTGGCGACGCCGTAGTCCAGACCACGGTCGTGACCACGAACAGCCCGGCTGCCGTTGTCGTCGTGAGGGACGGGTTCACCGAGAGCTATGCTCGGGTGCTGATAACGCGCAACGGTACGACCAAGTTGATGGAGAACGACATGAAGCTCCATAATGGCATCGTGATCCATAAGGACTGCGTCATCGTCGTTCCCGGAAAAATGAACCGAGCGTTGCACTCGGGCGATTGGCTTGCCTTCGACGGCACGCTCACGAGGGCCGACGGAAAAGTGGAGAGGCTTCGGCCCGCGGATTGAGTGGGTATCGCAAGCGAACCCATTCCCCGAATCGCGTAGGCTGTTTCATCGTAATGGCTGCTTGGGCTGGGAACGAACCAGCATCGGCGACGACGAATACCTCAGAATTTTGGCGCGCCGCCGACCCAATGTGGAAGATGGTGCAGCCAGCCGCAACGGGGAGCCTCGCTTCACTCGGTGGCGATGGATTCCATCGGCGTCCACCAATCAGTAACAACATTCAATATCAAGAGCAGTTAAGTCAGATTGAGACTTGCGAATGCCTGAAGTTACAGCGCCAGTTACAGTATTTGCGGGCTGCTGTTGGAACGTTTGAGGAATGGTTTCTATGCTAGTTCTAGGATCGCTCAGCGGGCATTTCCGTTGGGCAAATTGAAGTTGCCGAGCGGGGCATTGGGTATCGGATGCACCTCGGAGCTTTGAGGGTAAGGGGGTCGCATGGATAATCCGCCCAAATTTCGCCGCAATGGGAGTGATATGCTGCTCGATCTTCCTATACCGCACGGCACGGCCGAGAAGAGCGGTGACGTTCGTGCGCAACTACACATAAAGTAGACGGTAAGAACGTGCTTCGCCGGCCGCTGCTCCTCGCCTAGGTCGCCCTGTTATGGAAACCGCGGACGTAAACAGATCTCTTTCAGTGACTGGTTGAATCGTGAGCAGAAGAGTTTCTGCGCTCAAGTTCTGCAATGACCTGGGCACCCAGCAAAATGATCACGGCTATCGCTTCGATACTGATCAAGGCCACCACTGACGTGGCAAAAGAACCATAGATCAAATTCACCGAAGAGACGACCGAGTAATACCAGACCAATATCCGGCGAGTGATCTCCCATAAAACTGTCGCGATCATTCCGCCTAACAGAGCGTGCCGAAATGTAATCCGTATCAAGGGCATGACCAGGTAGAAAGAAGTCAGTAACAACACCTCGCCGAATATCCCGAGTAAATACAAAGCAAAGAAGAAAGGGCCCTCCAGGCTGAGACCCCATCCAAAGACGACTAACGGCCGGCCGCCATGTGTCTCGATGGCACCAGCAATAAACGACACTAGTAACATACCCAAGCCGATTAAAAAGATATACACGTAAGGAATAATGGCAGATAGGAGGAAGTGACGATGTGAACCTCTGAAGCGATGAGAAAAAATCACCGACATGGCGCTTTCGAGCACACTAAAGGCGATGGAACTAAAGAAGAGCATCGCCAGAAATACAAATGCCCCAACCGATTTGTCGTGCTCAATGAATATACCCGCCTGTTCCGTCAACGTAGTGCCATAGCCCGGAACTATCATTTCTATATAGGTCGACAAGGTGTGGAATAACACTCCCTTCTCGATAAAATATGAAAGTGCAATGAGCCCGAGGATCGAAAGGGGCACAATTGAAAGCAGAGTATAATAGGCCACCGCACCGGCCAGCAAGAAGCCTTGATTGCGCCTGAAATTGCGCCACACGCTGAGAAAAAAATCATAAGTCCGCCTGAGAAACCGGTAAATATGTTGATACTTCTTCATTGCAGAAATGAACAATCCAAAGACAGGAAGTATTCTACTGATGCTCTTGAAAGTATTTCATAAGGTTAGGCTAGAGTATCGCCTATTACGGCAATCCTTCGAGCCTGATCAACAATCTAAACAGGCGTGAAGCTTCGCCACACAATTTCTTAGAGAAAGCCGGTCAGGCCGCCATTCAGTGAATTGACTTAACTTCGGTCACCGCGGATTCCGGTCAGATCCATTGTGATATCTTGGTCTGACCACGTCAAAGGCTGCCCTGGCGCGATGTTACTCGGTCGCTCAGTCGCGCAGGATCGAGATTTCGGCAGGGGACAACCCTTGAGCCTCCCGCTCGAACAACCTCTCCTCCAACTTGGTCAACCCGGATTTCGGATCGATCTTCTCGCCCCAGGAACCCGAAGCAGCCCCGGAACCGAACTGTTTTCGATGGAGGTCTTGGCGGTGGCGGCCGCCGTCTGAGATTACGCAGACATCGCTAGTATATTCCTCGGAAACCCAACCGAGGAGATCAGTGCTAATGAATTAGGTCGCCGCCCGCAGACGAGGAGTCAGCTTATGATTTGAATGAGAGCGATGCTCCGCTGCCTTACTATAGCGTTGATCGCAACCTCGATCCAGACTGGGCATTCTGCTGCTGCTGCGACCGCGGCCAGTCCCGACGAACCAAACGAGCGGATCACGATTTCGGGTGGAAGGTTCATTGTTGGGAGCAACCGAATCTGGATAAACGGCGCAAATACACCGTGGCATCATTGGAACGACCTGGGAGGTAATTTCGATCCGAACTGGTGGGATGCCCACTTTCAATTGCTCCACGATCGCGGAATCAATGCGACGAGGATCTGGTTCTCGTGCAGCGGAGATCTCGGAATCGAGATCGACGAGAAGGGACATGTCTCTGGCGCCACACCGGCCTATTGGGCCGACCTTAACCGCCTCATCGACATCGCCCGGAAACACGAGGTGTACGTCTTGGCGACCCTGATGTCGTTCGATCACTTCAATGCCAAGCATCACAACTTCAAGATGTGGAGAAAGTGGATAAGCACGGATGAAGGGATAGACTCATACGTCAAGAATTACCTGCATCCGCTCCTGGAACGTTACGGGCACGCACCGGGCCTGTGGGCCATAGACCTTATAAACGAACCGGAATGGGTGTTCGAAAACGCCGTAGACGGAAAGATCCCGTGGGAGAGGCTCCAGAGCTATTTCGCGCGCGCGGCCAGCGAGATTCACCGCGAAAGCGAGGCGTTGGTTACGATCGGAATGGCGATGCCAAAGTACAACAGCGACTCCGCAAGGTTTGCGCAGGGGAACAAGGTAGGCGACGCATCCCTCCGCTCTGAGTTCAACGATCCCGGTTCGCGACTGGATTTTTACTCCGCGCATTACTACGACTGGTGCGGGCCGCTTTGGGGCAATGCGCTATATTTGTCGCCGCAGGCATACGGGCTCCCGACCGACAAGCCGTCCATCATCGAGGAGTTTCCCGCGCACGGAACCAAGGGCCACACCGTCACGGTTGACTACGAAAGCGCCTTCCAAAACGGCTGGGAGGGCGCGATGGGTTGGACCTCTAACTCGGTGGATGATAATGGTGGAATTTCCGAGCTCGGAGAGGCAACTTTAGCGTTCGAACGACGCCACGCCGAATTGGACTATCCTGGGGGAAGCAAATAACGCCTGTTGAAGGGCAAAGGTTGCGGGCGCCGCGAAATCAGGTCTTTGTCCGCCAAGCATACGGCGACTACGCGGGCAAAGTCATCCCACCGCATCTCATTAGAACAGCCTCCTCATATGGCGGCGTTTAGGATGTTCGGTATCACGCAACCTTTAGATTGCTCCGCAATTTCTGCAGTTGTTGTTTCATAAGAAATTATTATACAATATGTTAAATATAGTACCGGTTGATACTTGTTAAACATATCAAACCGGTTTAACCTGTTTAGATGAAGAACATAGAGGTTAGTGAGGCTGTTTATGACGCGCTGAAGAAGATGACGACTGACTTCCACCAGAGCCCGAACGACGTCCTCGCAGCGCTCCTCAACCTTGGATGTGTGCCAGGCGAACAGGATGAGCCGCTTATTGGGTTCCTGCTGGGGACCGATTTCCGTACAAAATTCACCGACGCCGACAAGTACCTGGCGATTCTCGGATGGATCGCGACCAAGCATGCGTCGGAGTTCAACGAATTCATTCTCTCGCTGTCGGCCTCTGCAAGCGGCCGCCGCTATCTCGGTTTGTCGCGCGAGGAGATCGTCGAGCAGTGTCGCCACAATCAGGCCCGGCAGATTCCCGACACACATTATTGGGCGATCATGAACATCGACACTGCCACGAAACGGCGGTTCTTAACGCGCGTGCTTGAGTTCATTGGGTACCGTGAAGAAGTGGTGGACTTTGTCTGCGGCGCCATTGGCATCCGCCGTACACCCCGGCGAATTGCAACGCAACTTGCCCCGACCGCATGACAAAGTGATCGGCCGCTGGCCCTAGCGTGTGCGGCCGCACAAAGGAGATTGCGGTCGGGAACGCGGGTTCGGCCCAGCAGGCTGGTGGCCAACCCGGCCAATTCGCTGAGTTGACCGTTCCTGCAGAGCGAATCCGGGATACGATCGGCCCCTAAACAGTCTGGCAGCACTCGGCCTGCGCCAGCCGTGCCCGCAAGGGTTCGGAACAGCAATTGCGCTAGCGCATCTCGCTGCGGCATTCTATATACATTCGCCATGAACTTCAGCTTCATTGTGGATCGGATGTACTGGGCGGTCCTGATCTTGGCGCCTCTTGGATACGCGGTGCTAAACTTCGAAACCTTTAAGAGGACACGAAAGCGCTACATGCTCTACCTGTTCCTACTCGATCTCTGGGTCTTCGTTTCGGCGTCGCTTTCGTTCCTGTTGTCACACTCCGCAGCGATACAGGGAAACGTTCATAACATCAGAGGCGCCCTGGCGGTCATCACCATCATCCGATATCCGCTGAGCCTTTTCTTCTATTCCAGGCTGGTGAAGGACCTGCCCCTGCAGCGCGCGCCGTCATGAAATACGTAATGTCCTATGAAACCAACGCGGATAAGCTTCCGCTCGCTCGACTGCATTTCCCGTCCCACCGGGCCAGATTGGATGAATTTCATGCGCGCGGGACGCTCCTGATGGCGGGTCCGTTTGTTGATCCTCCGGACGGGGCCATCGGAATCTTCACAACCCGCGCCGCGGCCGAGGAGTTCATCGAAGGGGACCCGTTTGTCATAAGCGGCTTCGTCAAGACTGTCAAAATTCGCGAATGGAACGAGGTCCTTGGAAAATAGGGCCCTTGAGGCCGACCCATCTCCGAAGCTCGGAGAGCAGGAGCGCGAGCTCCCGACCCTGAAAACATACTAACACGAAACGAGGAGGAAACCAGGATGGCTGCCGCACCGCTGATCAAGATCAAATGGCTTTCGGACGTGGAGGAGCACGATTACCCGGCGGCGCAATCCTATCTCGGACTTCTGCACAACGACGCACGGGTCGCTGAGATCATGAAGGGTCTCAGGAGCGCGCCCCTCGTGCAATTCAAGGCAAAGGATATTTTCCGGGCTTCGCGGCTGTCGCTTCTCGGTGTCAGCAATTCACATATCGAGAAGGACACGAAGAAGATCAGGGACGGCCAGGGCCTGGCTCCGCTGCTTCTGATGCGTGACGAACAGAACGGCGTCGTCGTGATCACAGACGGCTACCATAGGCTGTGCGCGGTGTATGGGTTCGATGAGGATGCGCTGATCCCATGCAAGATCGTCTGAGTCACACGCACTGATTTCTGCGGCTGCCAAGGCCGGGGCACACCAAGCGCCTCCTTCACGTCCGGCAACGAAGGCAGATTGCATTCCCTGGTTGGAGGCGTTACGGATTGCCCGTACAAGTCGGCCCTGCCGAAACAACTCAGAAGGCGATGAATGCGTCCCGCGCGCGTCAGATGATTTTGTGGCTTCTTTCGGCCGGCAGCATGTTGCTGGGCGCCCAGTTAGCGGCCGACGCCACGGAGGGCTCCATCGGCATCACCGCTGTGGCCTCAAAGGCGAGCAAGGATTATGTCCGCACGAGGCTTCCCGATGGATCGTTCAGGCCTGAGGAATATGCCTTTGGAGAGGGCGGCCGCATGGAGGGGCCGTTTCGCGACGCCTCGATCGACAGACTGAGCTTCCTGGACATTGCGAGGGCCCTTGCTGGGCCGCTGAGGGCACAGAATTACATCCCGACGCGGGACCTGAATGCTGAAGAGCTCCTCATCATGGTCTACTGGGGAACGACGACGGTCCCCGACCAGCTCAACTTGTCGGTGGGGTATATGAACCGCAGCGGCTCTTTGATGTACCTCGATAACGTGCAGCGCGACCTTCTCGATTCAAAGAACGCGAAGATTCTAGGCTACAATTTCGAGAAGCCGATTGAATCGGACTTTGGAAACTTCACTACGTCCACGGGGCCATCCGGGCTCCTCCAGGACGAATTGCTCTCCGAAATCGAGGACAACCGGTACTATGTGGTATTGTTGGCGTACGACTTCCAGTTGTTCCGCACAAAGAACAGGCACAAGCTTCTCTGGGAAACGCGCTTCAGTATCGACGAGCTCCATAATCACTTCGACAAGGCGCTGCCGGTCATGGCGCAGTACGCATCGGTGTATTTCGGCCAGGACACCCACGGATTGCTGAGGCGACGCGTGCCCGAAGGGCACGTCGACGTGGGTGAGCCAAAGTCCCTCGGTACGGTGCCGGAAAAGTGAACTTCAAGGGCCCTTCCGATTTCCACGATTCTCCTTCCCGATGCTTCGCTGCGCCCTCATGGGAGGCTGCCTTGCCGTAACGGGAGAGCCTGGTGGCCGCAGCCGCCGTTATCCGCGTCGGCAGTTCTCCTTTTTAGGACAGAGGCGTAAGCCGGCGCCCCAAAAGGTGTAGTCGACCCAATCCGAAGTGAAGCGCCAGGGCCCTAGCGCGCAAGGACCTCGATCTGGTCCACTTGCACGGAATTCCAACCGTCCTCGTGTCCCGCAATAAGGACGCGATTGCCTCCGGCCGCCAGGTTCACCGGGATGTCGATGGTCTTCCAGTCGCCGGACGTGGGCGCCATCGGAAGCTTCACTTCCGGCCCGTCGCCTATGGCAAGGGTGAGCGCGACCTGCGCCTGCTGGGAGCTCGAATACCGAATGCGCAGGGTTCGCGGTCCCCCTGAGCCGCCGAACACGCCAAAGGTAATACCGCTGCCGGCCCGACCGAGGTTTTGTATGTACCCGAGCGGCCATTTCGCGTCGCCCAGTCCGGTCAGGCTTGCAACACCACTGCGGCGAGCGAGGGCGGCGGGGTACGTGGAGAGCGGCTTTTCCGCCGGTGTGAGCGTAATCGTGTTCAGAGATGCCCCCGCAGCCTCAACGAAGACAAGCATGCTCAGTTCGCCTGGATTCAGGTAGACGTTGGGGAACCGGAGGTCGGAGAATGCGTCGTCGCCTCCTGTCGGGGGTATATCCGCGGTCGCGATGGACTGGTCGAGCGCAACAAACCGGATTCGCCCGCTGCCGTGGGCGCTTGCCGCGCGCAGGGTGAGGTCGAAGTAGCCCCCGTTGCCGCAATCGATCGAATAGCGCGCCCATTCGCCAGCCTGCAGGCCCGCGAGCACATAGCCGCCACCGGCGTCTGACGTGGGCGCGAGGCCGATGTCGTCGTTTCGGTACACCTTCTTCGTCGGCAGCGCGCGGGTTGAGTGGAATGCGGCACCCTCTCCGCCGTTGTCGTAATCGCTGGCCTTGATCGTTGCCGGAAGCGAGGGCGGCGGGAAGAAGTGCGGGATCGGCCTGCCCCCCGAGCCGGCGGCCTCTCCCTTCGGGTCGATAACGTCCGCCGTCAGGACGGGGGCCAGGCGGGCGGACAGTGGGGTTCCGTCTAGCCTGACCTCCAACTCGTGAAAGGTCATTCCCGTTGCCGGGAACTCAAACGAGAGCACGCGCGCTTCGCTGTCCCAGGACCAGCCGCCCTTGGGCTTTGCACCGTCCACCACGACCGCGATCGGGTTCTGCCGAAGATGAAATCTCATCCGGTACACGGTCGGAGTGTAGAGGCTGTTCGACTCCGACACGGTGAACTCGATCGCGCGGTCGGTCTCGTCGCACGAGAGGCGTGTGACGGTGAAGTCCCCGGCCTCGTAGGCGAAGGAGCGGCCGTCGTCGTGATAGAGCGTGAATCCTGACTTGCCCGATGGGAATACCTCCAGTGTCAGCGGGTCCCAGGGCTTCTCCGAGGTGTTCTTCATGTCCGGAGCCATCGGGATTATGGCTCCCGGCCTGACGGCCACCGGGATGCGGTTCTGGGGCGCGGCGACGACCCATTCGCGTCCGCCCGCATAGTCGTAGCCGTAATCCCAGTCGATCCATGTTCCGGGCGGGAAGTACACCTTGCGGTTCGTCTGGCCCTCGTAAAGCACCGGCGCGACGAGCAGCTCGCTTCCAAACATGTACTGGTCGCCCGGCGTTGCGACCGAGGCCGGGTCGTCAGGGAATTCAAGGGCCATCGGGCGCACGATCGGAAGGCCCTTCTTGCTGGCGATCCATGCGTGGGAATAGATGTAGGGCAGGAGGCGGTAGCGCTGCTGCAGGTAGTGCTTGGTGCCCTGCTCGGTTGCGAGACCGTAGGCGTACGGCTCGGGGGCGCCCCCGGCCTTGTGCGCCCGCGTGATCGGGGCGAAGGCCGAGAATTGCATCCACCGCTCGTAGAGGCGCGCATGGGCGCCAAGCATGTCGTCCTTGTAGTAGCCAACGAGAAACCCGCCTGTGTCGCACGCCCAGTAGACGAAGCCCGAGAGGCTTGAGTTGAGCATCTCGGGCGGATGCGCCCGGTAAGTCGCATAGTCGCTGTAGATGTCGCCCGTCCAGACCGCGGCGTGGTGCCTCTGGAAGCCGGCCGGCCCCGCGCGCGACAGGATGAAGGGGCGCTGGTCCGGGTGCACCGCCAGCTGCACGCCCTCAAAGCTCATCGTGCACAGGAGCGAGTACTGGTTATGGATCTCGGGCGGGCGGCCCGCATAGTAGTGGGTCTGGGGAGGCTCGCCCTCGGGCTCATCGAGATCCAGCCACCAGCCCGCGACCCCGTCCTCATTCAGTTTTCGGGTCTGCGGCCACAGCCAGTCGTCCATCTTCGGGTTGGTGAAATCGAGCAGCATTCCGCCGTAGTAGCCCGCCTGGATGGGGTTTCCTTTGCCGTCGGTCGCAAACACGCCCTTTGCCCAGCCCGTCGCGAAGGTTGGGGATTCCTTCTTAACCATCGGACCGGACTGGGACATCACGATCTTCACGCCCTTCCTTGCATAGTCGGCGATCTTTTGTGCCGGGGTGAGACCGTGGGCCGTGTCGATCCACCGCTTGGCCCAGACATAGTCGGTCACGATCTCGGGCCAGTCTGCGTCGATAACCATGACGTCCACCGGAAACCCATGCGTGGTCAACTGGTTGTAGGCCTCGTCGAGCGCGTTCCAGTCGTAGTAGGTGCACTTGCTCTGCCAGTACCCGAGGGCCCAGAGCGGCGGCAGGGACGGGCGACCGGTCAGCGCCGTGTAGCGGTCAATCACGTCGGCGAGGCGGGGCCCGTCGATGACATAGAGATCGATCTCGCCGCCGTCCGCGTCGACCCGGAGCTCGTCCGCCTTGGTGTGGCCAAGGTCGAAGCGGAGCCGATGCACGTCGTCAAAGAAGACGCCGTAAGCATGGCCGTCGCGGCCGGTGCTAAGAAGAA
Source organism: uncultured Opitutaceae bacterium (assembly GCA_964534685.1). Taxonomy (GTDB): domain Bacteria; phylum Verrucomicrobiota; class Verrucomicrobiia; order Opitutales; family Opitutaceae; genus Palsa-1447. The sequence continues at coordinate 20,100 of CAZHPC010000005.1, read as the reverse complement.
GCGGGACCGGATACTCGGCGGTGACGTTGCCGGAGCTTATCTGCTGGCCTTCCCAGAGCTCTCGGATTACGCCGCGCCGGTCCAGGCGCCCGTTGTTGTGATTGTCCTGGCCGAGCCCGAAGAGGTGTTCTCCGGCCGCGAGCGCCTCGGTGAGCGTCCAAGGCCCCCCTGCGTGCGCGCCTATCCGCGCGTCGGCGAGCAGCGTGGAGCCGCCGTCGGCGGCTCGCACCTCGAACGCCAGCGTGGCGCGCGCGATCGTCACATCCAGCGCGCCCGTGCTGACGGTGACCTGGTCTCCCTTCTCAGACCGGGTGAGCGAGCTGTGGGTGTCCGCCGCCGCCTCCATCGCGAGCGAAAGCGGGCGCGCGAATTTGCCGGAGGGCTTCATCCAGATGCGCATGACATGCGGCTCCCTGGCCTCGATCCGCAGCCGCGCTCCAGCGGGACTCTCGACGGTGACCTGCTCAGTCGAGGCGCGGGCTGGGGCGCCGATTGCGGCGGGACCCAGGGCCGCGATCGCGAGCGTCGCTGAAATCGCAATGCGGATGTCCATGCGGGGTCTTGGCATGATAGGGAGAGGATTCAACGATTGCACCGGGTTGGCAACCTCCCGCTCCCGCGGCATCGCGATCCCCGAACAGGGAGGGGCTTAGGCCGCCGCGCCCGACGTTTATGCTTCCCTTTTGGGTCGAGGATTGGTTGACCTTTGGACCCGCCGTGCTCTGGGTTCAGCCCTCCGCGCGGCGCCCACCATGCTACACACCATCTCAGTCCTGGTTGAGAACAAGTTCGGAGTCTTGGCCCGAGTGGCGGGAATGATTTCCGGCCGCGGCTTCAATATTGACTCGCTCAACGTCGCGCCGACACACGATGCCGCGCTTTCGAGGATCACAATGGTGCTCAGGGGGGACGATGCCGCGCTCGACCTCTGCACGAAGCAGCTTCGCAAGCTCGTGAATGTCGTGGAGGTCAGGGATTTCAAGGAGGGTCAGACCATCGCGCGCGAGCTCGTTCTCGTCAGGGTGCGCGCGGACGCCAAGACCCGTCCGGAGATCCTGCAGATCAAGGAGATCTTCAGGGCGAGGATTGCAAATATGGCGCAGGATTCACTCATCATCGAGCTGACGGGCGACGAGGACAAGGTGGCTGCGTTCTTGGGGCTCCTCGAGCCGTTCGGCATCGTCGAGATCGCCCGGACCGGCCGGCTCGCCCTCACTCGCTGACGCGCCGCCATCTTCCGCCCAATCCAACCATGCCTGCCAAAGTTTACACCGACAAGGACGCCGATCTCGGCGCCTTCAAGAATAAGACGCTCGCCGTGCTGGGTTACGGCTCCCAGGGCCACGCCCATGCGCTGAACCTCAAGGACAGCGGGTGCAACGTCATCATCGGCCTCTACCCGGGCTCCAAGTCGCGTGCCATCGCGAGGCAGCACGGATTCAAGGTGTTCGACACCGCCGAGGCGGTCCGCCGCGCGGACGTGATCATGGTCGGCCTTCCGGACATGAAGCAGGCGGGAGTGTACAAGAAGGACATACTTCCGAATCTTTCGAAGGGGAAGGCGCTCCTCTTCAGCCACGGACTCGCCGTCCATTTTGGGCTCATCAAGCCGCATAAGGACATCGATGTCATCATGGTCGCGCCAAAGGGACCCGGGCATATGGTCCGCAGGCTCTACGTGGAGGGCAAGGGAATGCCAGCGCTTGTCGCGGTCTTCCAGGACCGCTCCGGGTTGGCGAAAAAGGCGGCGCTTGCGTGGGCGAAGGGTATCGGCTCAACGCGGGCCGGCGTCCTGCAGACCACGTTCAAGGAGGAGACGGAGACTGACCTCTTCGGCGAGCAGGCCGTCCTCTGCGGTGGCGCGAGCGCACTCGTTCAGGCCGGTTTCGAGACCCTTGTCGAGGCGGGATACCAACCCGAGATGGCCTACTTTGAGTGCCTCCACGAGCTGAAGCTCATATGCGACCTGATGTATGAGAGCGGCATCGCCGGGATGCGGTTCTCAGTGTCTGAGACCGCAAAGTACGGCGACATCACGCGCGGCCCCCGCATAGTGAACGCGGCGACGAAGCGGGAGATGAAGAAGATCCTAAAGGAGATCCAGACCGGCAAGTTCACGCGCCAGTGGGTCGCCGAGTACAAGGGAGGCCTGAAGAAGTACAACCGACTCCTGAAGAAGGCCGCGGCGCACAAGATAGAGAAGACGGGCCAGAGGCTGCGCAGCATGATGCCCTGGATGACGAAGAAGAACCTGAAGGGCGTTCAGGCCGCGTACTAACCGCCCCCTGTCCGCGGGGCGCCTGAGAATGGGAAAGAAACTCGTCCTTGCGACCCGCAAGAGTCCGCTCGCGCTCGCGCAGGCGGAGCTTGCCGCCGCGTACCTGCGCGAGCGCGCCGGTGCCGAATGCGAGCTTCTCAAGCTGGTGACCACCGGGGACCAGCAGGCGGAATGGTCCCTGGAGGAGAAGGGCGGCAAGGGTCTCTTCACGCGGGAGCTTGAAGCCGCCCTGCTCCGCAAGGACGCGGATCTTGCCGTGCACAGCGCTAAGGACCTTCCGGGCGAGCTTGCCCCCGGCCTGAGCACGGCGGGTTACCTGCCTCGCGAGGACCCTCGGGACACGCTTATCCTGCGCTCGGGTGTCGCCGCGCCGAAGACGCTCGCGACCGGCAGTCCGCGCCGCCGCCACCAGGCCGCGATGCTCTTCCCCAACCTCGCGTTCGTAGAGATCCGCGGCAATGTGGACACGCGGCTAAAGAAGATTGCGGAGCGAAACGCGGCCGACGGGACCATCCTGGCCGCGGCGGGCCTCAAGCGCCTCGGCATCGGATCATGGCCCGGGGTCGAGTTCCACTCGATCGGATTTGAGTCCATGGTCCCAGCGGTGGGCCAGGGGGCGATTGCGATCCAATGCCGGACTGCGGACGAGGCCGGTTTCGCGGGGGTCTTCGATGGGGCGACGGCCAGGGCCCTGGGCCTCGAGCGGGCGATCCAGTCCGCGCTCGGGGGCGGCTGCCACACGGCACTCGGCGCCCATGCGGCGGGCAACACGCTCTTCTTCTTCCATGAAAACGTTGGCCTGAGGACGATTGCCGTGACCGATGATGACTTCGCATCCCCGGTGGCCGCCGCCGCGAGGATACTCGGGCAGCTCGGGCTCAAATAGGCCGGTCCCATGGACGACACCCGGAAACTTGCGCTTCAGGGACGGCGGATCGTGGTGACCCGCACGCGCGACCAAGCTTCGGAGCTTGCGGCCATGCTCGCCGCCCTGGGGGCGGAGGTGATCGAGCTGCCGGTGATCCGCATCTCAAAGGAAGTCTCGAAGCAGGCGCTCGCCGACGTCATGCTTGAATTCGGCGGCTACGACTGGCTCGTGTTCACGAGCGCCAACGGGGTCCATCACTTCTTCGACGAGTTCTTCCGGGTCTTCGACGACGTGCGCTCGCTCGGGCTGATCCGCATCGCCTGCGTCGGGGATTCGACCTCGAAGTCCGTGGAAGAGCTGCACCTCAAGGTGGAATGCCGTCCGAAGAAGGCCACGGCCGAGGCGCTGGCCGGCGAGATGATCGACACGGGGAGCATGGACAACGCGAAGGTACTCGTCATCACCGGCAACCTCAACCGCGACATCCTTGTGACGAGGCTCGAGGAGGCACGGGCTATCGTTGACTGCCTTCAGGTGTACAAGACCGAGGCGGTCGACCTCTCGTCCAATTCCGCCGCAGCCGACTTTCGCCAGCGCGGGGCGGATGCCGTGCTCTTTGCAAGCTCCTCGTCCGCCCAGTTCTTCGTCGACCAAGGGAATGTGCTGAGTCTGCAGGAGGGAGCCAGGAAGCCGATCAACGGAAGCATCGGGCCGCAGACCAGCATCACCATGCGCAAGGTGGGCCTGAGCGTGGATTTCGAGGCCCGGGCGCCCGGGATCGGGGAGCTCGTCGGCGAGCTGGTGAGGACCCTCGCGTGAAGGTCCCTTTCCTAGACCTCGCGCCCCAGCACCGCGCACTTCGGGACGAGGCGCTCGCCGCGCTGGCGGCGACCTACGACGCCACGCGCTTCTGCCTCGGCAAGGACGTCGAGGATTTCGAGAGGAATTTCGCTTCTACGCTGGGGTATCCGCGCGCGTTGGGGATGAACAGCGGCACGTCTCCGCTGCACGTTGCCTGCATGGTCGCGGGCTTCGGGCCGGGCGACGAAGTGGTCGTCCCGGCCTTCACCTTCATCGCCTCCGCGTGGGGTCCCTCCTACGTGGGTGCGAGACCGGTGTTCGCGGACGTTGAGGAGGGAACGTTCAACCTCGATTCCGTCGCGCTCGAGGCCTCGATCACGCCGCGCACAAAGGGCGTGGTCGTCGTGCACCTCTTCGGCCTGCCGGCAAGGATGGATGAGATCATGGCGGTCGCGCGCAGGCATGGGCTGTTCGTCATCGAGGACTGTGCGCAGGCGGTGGGTGCCCGCTACAAGGGGACACCCGTCGGCCTTCTGGGCGACGCCGGCACCTTTAGCTTCTATCCCACAAAGAACCTGGGCGGATGCGGTGAGGGTGGGGCCTTCGTGTCGCGAAGACCGGATGTTGCGGCCAGGGCCGAGCTGGTCCGCGTCCACGGGATGGGCAAGCGATACCACCACCAGATTGTTGGCGGGAATTTTCGGATGGACGGGTTTCAGGGGGCGCTGCTCAACGTGAAGCTGCCACATCTCGCGTCGTGGACCGCGAGGCGCCGGGCGATTGCCCATGCTTACCTCGAGGGGATTCGCCTCGAGGGGGCGAGGCTTCCCCTCACGCCGGCGTACGGGGAGTCGGTCTACCACCAGTTTACGATCACCCATCCCCGCCGCGACGCCCTGCGCGAGCACCTGGCGGCGCGCGGGGTCGGCACGGACCTCATTTACCCCGTGCCCCTGCACCTTCAGGAATGCTTTGCGGGTCTCTCCTATCCCAAGGGCTCCTTCCCGGTCGCGGAGAGGGTGGCGGAGACATGCGTCAGCCTACCGATCTTCCCGGAGCTGACAGATGCCCAGGTGGGGTTCGTGGTGGATGCCGTGAATTCATTTGTCTAGCCAGACGCCATGATTGACGGAATCCAGATCAAGGTCTGCGGCCTAACCTCCCTTGTTGACGCCGACTTCGCCGATGCGTGCGGGGCCGACTACCTGGGCTTTGTCCTGCACGCGAAATCTCCAAGGCACGTCTCCGTGGCGCAGTTCCGTTCGATGGCGGGGCGCCTTCCGGAGCGACACAAGGTGGCCGTCGACGTAGAGCCGGGCCTCGAGGCCCTTCTCGAAATGCGGGATGCCGGTTTTGACCGGTTCCAGGTGCACTTCAGGCACGACCTGCCGGTCGGCGTAATCGAGGCTTGGTCGAAGGCGGTCGGAGTCAGGAACCTGTGGCTTGCGCCCAGGCTGCCGCCCGGCGTCGACGCGCCTGAATCGTGGCTGGGACTGGCGCAGTGCATCCTCATGGACACGTTTGACACGGCACTTTTCGGCGGGACGGGCAGGACGGGCGACTGGCCGAAGTTCAGGCGACACAGCGAGCGCAATCCCGAAAAGACCTGGATTCTGTCGGGGGGGCTGAGCCCCGAAAACGTGGGAGAGGCCCTGGCGGGAACAGGGGCCCGGTTTGTCGACGTGAACAGCGGCGTCGAGTCGGCCCCGGGCGTGAAGGATCACGCCCGGCTGAAGGCGTTTGTCGTCGCGGTCCACAAGGCCGTGGGCAGGTAGGCTACGCCCCCTCGAGCTTTAGGAGCCGGCGCTTTCTGGCTTCGCCGAACGCGTAACCGGTGAGGGAGCCATCGAATCCCACCACGCGATGGCAGGGGACGATGAGACAAATCGGATTGGTGGCGTTGGCCCTTCCCACGGCGCGCGGCGAGCTTCGGACCATGCGGGCCACTTCCCCGTACGAGCGCGTCTTTCCGTAGGGTATCCTAATGAGGGTGGCCCAGACGCGGCGCTGAAAGGGGGTGCCCGCGGGCGAGAGGCCAAGAGAGAAATCGTGGCGCTTTCCGAGGAACCATGCTTCCACCTGCCTGCGCGCAGCGGATGTCCGCGCTGCGTCTTTGATCAGGGCACCCTTCGCCAGCCTGCCTCTTAGGGCGGCCTGTCCGCCGAATGCGGTCGCGACCACGGAGCCGGCGGCATCGACGGCGACGGAGAACCTGCCAGCCGGCGTCCGGAAGGAGGAATAGTGGAATATGGGTGATTTGTTCATGGTGAGGGTCGGTTGATCTGCCAGAGATGGGCGGTTGCCAGGCTTCGATGAGGGGAGAACACGGACATGAGACGCCGGGTGGCGTCCGCATCGGGCCTTTCCTCAAGCCTGAAGAGGGTCCGCAGCCCGCTCGTCACGCCGGTGTCGCCAATGGGTATGCAGTCCGCGAAGCCGAGGGAGCGCATCATCAGGTAGTTGACGGACCAGGGCCCCAGGCCCCTCACCGAGAGGAGGGTGCGCTCCGCACGCGTGGCGGACATCATCGGGAGCCCGGCGAGGTCGAGCGTTCCGGCGGCGACAAGCTGGGCGGCCCCGATAAGGTACTCGGCCTTCTGCCTCGAGTACTGCCAGGGGCGCAGGTCGGAGGGCGAGAGGCGGCCTATCGCTGCGGCCGTGGGCAGCGAGAACAGGCCGCCCGGCAGCGCGGTTCCTGTGTTCTCAATCAGCCGCCGCTTGAGAAGGCAGGCGAAGGGCAGGTTGATCTGCTGGCCGATGATCGCCCACAGCAGCCCGTCCCAGACGCTTGGGGTGCGGATAAGCCGCAGTCCCGGGCGCCCGGCCACTAGGCGGGCGAGGCCGAGCCTGCGGGCGAGCCGGGCAAACCCGGCCGCATCCTGATCGAGCCCGAGCATCCCGATGACGAGGCGGTGCGCCGCGACCCGCTGGGCCGTCTCGACGTCCGATGAACCATCCAGGGATACCGCTGCTCCCTCCTGCGAGAACTGAATCTTCATCACCGCGGGAACACCGTCCAGGTCCACCGCGGCCTCGTAGGTTGCGCCGTCCAGGCGTTCCGTGACACTCACTGGATCGCGGCCCAGGCTCCGGAGAAGATGGGTGAGTGGATAACCCGGAGGGAGATCGATCTTGAACGCACTGCGTGAGGCGATGTCGCGGTAGTCGGATGGGGTCATCCCGTTGAACGCGCGGAAATGCTCGTGGAAGGCTGAAATCGCCTCAAATCCGGCTTCGGCCGCGACATCGGTGAGAGGAGAGCTTCTGGAGATGAGAAGCCGCCTCGCGGCTTCCACCTTTGTCCGAAGCAGCAGGTCCCCTGGGGTCGTATGGTAGTGCAGGCGAAAGAGTTCGAAACACCGCGTCGTGCCGAAGCCGGAGCGCCTAACGATCGACCGGGCGTCGCTGAACCGCCCGGGCTCCGCCCTAACCTCTGCGACAAGCGTCTCGATCGACTCAAGCACCGGGTCGGCTCCCCGAGCGAAGTCGTCAGGGTGGCATTTCAGGCAGGGTCGCAACCCCGCGGCCCGGGCGGCATCGCAGGAGGGGAAGAACCGGACGTTCTCCGGCTTGGGCTTCTTGGCCTTGCACGAAGGCAGGCAATAGATCCCCGTCGTCAGGACACCCGTGAAGAAACGGCCGTTCCATGCCGGATCACTCCCCAGGAAACGGGAGTACATTTGTGCATGGGTCATTCTCATGGGCTGCCGCTAGGGCGCCCGCACCTTACCAAAAGCGGGCTTCCGTGTCGTCCGCATTTTTCCGCAGTAATTCTGCGCGTGCGCTTGCCCAGCCGGCGGGTGGGTTGGTACGATTGCAGCTTCACGTCAAATCCTATGCCCACAGCCGTACCTCGACTCGCACGCGCGTGGCTCGATTCGCTTTCCTCGGGAATTGTCGAATTCGACCGAGACTGGGTGTCGTCCGTACCCCCGGCCATCGCCCTGTCGGGGGCCGTCGAGGTGGTCGGGTTCAAGAGGGCGCCCGACATCGCAGCAGCCAAGAGATACCGCTATTTCTGCACGCCGCCCTCCACGTTCACCTTCGCGCTTCCCCTGAGGCGGGGACCGGGCGTCGATCCCGTGAATGACCGGGTCTACATCGCGGGCCAGTTCAACGACTGGCAGGCTGTGGGCAACGAGGACTGGCGCCTGAAGCTGGGCAACGTGGACGGCGAGGAGATGCTTCTGTGGACGGGGCCTGCGGAACGGGTGCTCAAGGGCGGGGACATGATGTTCAAGTTCGTCACGGGAGAGAATCAGTGGCTCCACCCGCGGGACGAGGCGCCGAATTGCGTGCGCGACGACATGGGGGTCGTTAACCGGTTTGTCGACCCAAACAGGACCGGGGCCCACCTGTGGCGCTTTGAACTTTCCGCGCCGCTCGACCTCGCCGGCGCATGGACCGTGGCTGCGGGCGCGGATGTGGCGGCCGGCGCTCTTCCGCTGGAGCCGGGGGACTTCTTCTTTGACCTCGGCACCGACCTTCCCCTTGGCGCCACCGTCTCCGCGAAATCGACCACGTTCAGGATCTTTGCGCCCCGGGCGGAGTCCGTCACGCTCCATGCCTGCCACGACCTCGCGAACAGGAAGGCGGCCGACGTCTTCCCTCTCGCGAGAAGGGGAGACGCGCACGGAGCGGCTGGGGTGTGGGAGGTGGAGCTCGACCGGAACCTGCACGGCTGGTTCTACTGGTATTCGATTGACAGCGTGGCCCGCGGGACGGGCAGACTGCTCGCAAAGACCGACATTCTTGACCCCTACGCGCTCGCATCGGTCGGTTACGCGGGGCCCGGAATCGTGCTCGATCGCGGGTGGATCGGCAAGGGCGACGATGGTTTTCGCACGCCGGCGTGGCAAGACCTCGTCATCGCCGAAGCCCATGTCCGCGACTTGGCCGCGAAGGCGCCGACAAACGCCACGGCGGCCGAGCGCAGGGGATTTGTCGGACTGCTCAAATGGGTCGAGGACCCGGACTTCTACCTTCATCACCTTGGGGTTAACTGCGTGGAGCTTCAGCCTGTGCAGGAGTCCGACGGCAGGGCCCCGGAGGATTACCACTGGGGGTACATGCCGAACGGGTATTTCGCACCGGAGAGCAGCTACTCGAGCTCCCCGGCCGAGGCCTCGGGCGTCCGCGAGCTCCAGCAGCTGGTCAAGGCCTTCCACGGGCGCGGCATGGCGGTCATCCTCGACGTCGTCTACAACCACGTCGGAGAGCCTCCCCACCTCATGGCGATCGACAGGCTCTATTATTTTGAGCAGGACGCTGCAGGGAACCTGGCCAACTGGAGCGGATGCGGGAACGATCTGCGCGCGAGCGCTGCGATGGCGAAAAGGCTGATCATCGACAGCTGCGTGCACCTGATCGAGGCGTACGGGGTGGACGGCTTTCGCTTCGACCTCGCCGAGCTGATCGGGGTTGAGGTGCTCAAGCAGATCGAGGCCGCCCTGAAGCGGGTGAAACCCGGCGTGATCCTGATTGCAGAGCCTTGGAGCTTTCGCGGACACATAGCCGGGGCGCTGCGCGACACGGGATGGGCGTCGTGGAACGACGGTTTCCGCAACTACGTGAAGGAATATGTGCGCGGCGGCGTGCCCGCCGAGCGCCTCGAGTACTTCATGCGCGGATCGCCCTGGTACTTCGCAAAGTGGCCCGCCCAGACCGTCAACTACACGGAGTCCCACGACGACAGGACATGGCTCGACTCGATAACGGAGAACCAGGGCTTTGACGGGACGAGCCCGACCCCAAATGACGTGCGGCGGACGCACCTGATGGCGTCCATCCTGTTCATGTCGGTCGGAATCCCGATGGTCGCCGCGGGACAGGATTTCCTGAGGTCGAAGAGGGGCCTGGGCAACACGTACCAGCGCGGCGACGTGAACGCCCTCGATTACAGGCGGATGTACCGCAACCTGTCGACCCACGCGTATTTCTCGGACTGGATCGCGTTTCGAAGGGGCGCCCGCGGCAGGCTCCTCAGGCACTTCAGCCGCCCATCCGAGGGGTTCTTCCGTTTCTTCAACGGTGGCGGGGCCCCCCTTGCGGTCCTCCTGAATGCCGACCAGTCGAAGGGGCCTGAGCGCCTGCTCTACGCGGTGAACCCGACAACGACCGACGCGACGATCGCAATCAGGGACGTGGCGGGGCTCGGGAATTGGCGCCAGATTGCCGACCACGAACGATTCATCCCAGCCACGAGCCGCGCGGCCACCCGAAGGATCGAGCCGGATCTCGAGGTCCCGGCGCTCGGATGCGGGCTTTGGCTCTCGGGCGCCTGAGGACCGGTCACTTCACCGAGAAGCGGTAGATCGTCGTGCTCTTGAAGGTCTCCCCTGGAAGCAGAAGGGTGGAGGGGAACCCCGGTTGGTTCACCGAATCGGGATAGTGCTGGGTCTCCAGGCAGAAGCCTGCGTAACGCGGATAGGCCAATCCGTATTTGCCAACAATCTTTCCGTTGAGGTTGTTGCTTGTGTAGAGCTGGACGCCGGGCTGGTCCGTGGACACTTCCAACGCACGACCAGTCACCGGATCCTGCGCGCGAGCCGCGAGGACGACGCTGCGTCCACCCCCGTCGATCACAAAGTTGTGGTCGTAGCCGTTCGTCTTGTCGGGTATCTTCTTCAGGTCCCGGCCGATCGGCTTGGGCTGAGTGAAGTCGAGCGGCCCGCCGGCGACCTCTGCGATCACGCCGGTCGGGATCAGGCCAGCGTCCGCCGGTGTGTACCTGCTGGCCTTGAGCTGCAGGACCTGCCCGAGGACGTCGCCCTTGCAGGATAGGTTGAAGTAGCTGTGGTTGGTCAGGTTGACGGCGGTCGTCTTGTCAGTCGTGGCCTCATAGTCGATCCGGACCTCGTTTCCATTCGTCAGCGTGTAGGTCACCTTTACGCTCAACGTGCCCGGGAAGCCCTCTTCGCCGTCCGGGCTGACATACGTGAGGACGACCGAGGGTCCGTTGGGGCCGTCCACCGCCTCCGCCTTCCACACGACCTTGTCGAAGCCCTTGATGCCCCCGTGGAGCGTGTTGGGAGGGTTGTTGATCGCGAGGGTGTAGGTCTTCCCGTCGATCGTGAAGCGGCCCTTCGCAATCCTGTTGGCGACCCGCCCGACCACCGCGCCGAAGCACGGGCTCTCTTTGAGGTACTGGGGCAGGTTGTCGAACCCGAGGACGACGTCGCCCATCCGCCCGGTCCGGTCCGGTACGTGGAGTTCGGTGATCACCGCCCCATAGGTGATGATCTTGCAGACCAGGCCGTCGGTGTTGGTCAGGGTGTAGAGATCGACTGCGGTGCCTTCCGGCATCGTTCCGAACGGGGATTTTGATATGCTTGCGGCCATAGTGAGGGGTGTGAGGAGCGAAGCGGCGGACAGGATCAGCGCGGCCCGGCGCAGGGTTTGGTAGGGGGTCGGGAGACCCATGGAGCCATCATTGGCTTTGTTGGCGGGCCTATCGACAAAAATCAGCCAGCCTATTGCTTTTGGGAGCGTTCGAAGAGCTGCTCGATTTCCTCCAGGGTCTTGCCCTTGGTCTCCGGCAGGAAGAATGCGGCCGTGACGAAATAGACAACCGTGCAGCCGGCAAAGAGGAAGAACATCGTCGAATAGCCGTACTTGCCGACGGTCGGGAGGAAGACGGCCGCGATGGTGGTGGAGACGGCCTGGTTGAGCGTGAGGGCGACACTCATTCCGTTCGATCTGATCCGGGTTGGCATCAGCTCGGAGAGGGCCAGCCAAACCACGACCCCGGGTCCGATGGCGAAGAACGCCATGAACGAGAATGTGAACACCGCGGTGAGCCATCCGTTGCGCTGGCTCGGCACAGGAGTGATAAGCGCGTTCTCTATTCTTAAGGGGGCGGTCTTCGCCTCGCCGAGGCGGGCGAATGGGTTTGAAAGGAACGCGCTGACCCTGTTGCCAGGGAGCCCGCCTTCCCGGTTGATCTCCAGCGGCGCGGACGCGGCGTCGTCAGACCGGACGACGGCGGTCGCGGAGCGGAACCCACCGTACGAATAGATGACGCTCAGGGTGAGGGGCCTGCCCATCAGCGACCGGCCTGCCTCGCCGACTGTCGCCAGAAGCCTGTTCGCCGACTCCGCGTTGAAGCGTATCCTGGCATCCTGACCCGGGCCGACCGATGCCTGGACAGCCTCCCTTGCGTCAACCCGGAGCCTTTCGGTGCGGTGGAAGAGCGAGCCCACTGCTATCAGCGAGGCGATGATTCCGGCGGTCCCTATGGAGAGGAGGAACTTGCGCCCCTTGCGGTCCACAAGCATCACCGCGACCATCGTCATGACGAAATTGACGAGCGTGAACAGCAGGTTGCCGTAGTGGGCCTGGACATCCGAAAGACCGCCCTGGATGAAGATGTCGGCGTTATAGCCAATGATGGAGTTGACGCCGGTCGCCTGGTTGCAGGCGAGGATGACGCAGGCGAGGATGAACGGGATCACGTACTTTCGGCTGAGCAGGGGCTCCTTGGTCCCCCCGGCGCGCACCGAGGTCTTCGCCCTCTCCGCCGACGCGCTCTCCTCCATCTCCCTTAACTCAAGGTCGGCCTGCTCCGCGTCCCGCGAACGGAGAAGCGCGCTTCGGGCTTCATCCTTCCTGCCCCTCAGGAAAAGCCAGCGTGGCGACTCGGCGACAATGAAGCTTCCGATGACAAACAGGATCCCGGGCGGCAGCGACACCCAGAAGATGCTGCGCCATGCCGAATCATTGACGGCGAAGAGCATGGCCGGGTCGCCGAGCTTCGCCACCCGATCGACCTTGTAGCTGAAATAGAGAGCCACGATCGCAGCGATCACGAAGCCGAACACGAGCATCCACTGGAACACGCCTGTGCCCTTGCCCCTGTTCTTCGAACCCAGGCACTCGGCGAGGTAGAGGGGGATCACAACGCCCACGAGCCCGCCGCTTATCCCCTGGAGAAGCCGGCCGACGACAAGCGGTGCGTAGCCGTGGGAGAGCGCGATGATGGGTATGCTCAGCGTGAAGAGGAGCCCGCTGAGCGTCATCAGCCACTTGCGCCCCATCCAGTCGGCAAGCGCGCCGGCTGCCAGCGTGGAGACGGCGCTTCCGAGGAGCACGGCGGCGACGACGAATGACAGCTGGCCGGCGTCCAGCCCCGATGTCGCCTTCAGGTAGGGGAAGGCGCCCGCGATGATGCCGACGTCGATCCCGTAGAGCAGCCCACCGAGGCCGGCGACGAACAGGAGCATGCGGTTGTAGGCGGTCCTATCGCCGGTGGGGGGCTTTGGGGAAGGCATCGTGGCGTCCGGGGGCGTTGAGCTATTTGGCCGGGTCAACCGGCGTCTTGGCGGATGCGGCCGAGACGACGAGCATGCGCCACTGGTCGTCCGGGAGACCCTGCCGGCCGCCCTGCCTTGCCGCCGCGGCGACGAGCAGCCGGATGGGCGCCAGGACCGGAAGCTCGGTGGCCGACTCGTTGGGCTCGGCGGCCCGGTCCAGCACCCTGAGGCCCTCGGCGAGCCTTGGTTCGGCAAGCGGGATCCCTGAGGCGAGCGCGTCGGAGGCCTCAATGCCCACGGCGCCTGCATCCACGAGCGCGTGGCCGGCGGGAATGGCCTCCCTGACCGCCGGGCAGGTAACAGCCAGCACGTCGGCCACCTGCCTTCCCGCCTCGCTCCACGCCCTGAGGCGACCCTCGACCGCGACGGCCTGGGCGCTGTCGATCCGTCCCGGGGCGAAGAGCATGCGATCCACGGCCGCCGCGAAGTCCCGCGACGGCGCGCTATCCGGCTGCGCCGCGTCCGCCAATCCCACCAACGGCATGAGCTGGTTGCCCCAGATCTGGATAGCCCCCCGCTGGTAGCGCTTCACGGGCTCGAGCAGGCCTATGACGGTGCGCAGGGAATCCACCCCCGGGGCCTCGAGGTTCTCGCCGACCAGGTGGCGGAGCATGGCCTCGCGGTTGCGTTCGTGCAGGGAGCCCGCCTCGCCGAGGCGCGCGCTCACGATGGCGAGCCTGCGGTACATCTCCGGAACGTCCCGAATGGCGGCGGGCGACCAAAGCCGCTCCGCGATCGCGGCCGTGCGGGGCCAGATGCGCGAGTCAATCGTCTCGGGCGTGACCCACTCTGCCCACATGGTCGCCTCGCCGCCGAGGACGTGCGCCCGCTGCGCGTCCGTGAGCGAGGACGAGTCCGGGTTCGGGTCGACGATGTAGTGGTCCGATGCCGGGTAGCAGAGATCGATGTAGAATCCGTTCGAGAGAATGCAGTCGAATCCGAGGGCGGCCGAGTCGGCAAGCGCGTCGGGTCCCCGCCATGAATCGATCACGCAGTCCCTCGGCAGCTCGGGGTTCTGGATCTCGTCCCAGCCGACCAGCCGTTTGCCGCCCCGCGCGAGGATCGATTCGATCCTCTTGTTGAAGAACGCGTGCAGCCCCTCGTTGTTCTTCAGGCCGCGCTCGCGGATGAAGGCCTGGATCCGGGGGTTGGCGTTCCACTGCACGCCGTTGTTCTCGTCGCCCCCGATATGGATGAACCTGTCCGGGAAGAGGGCCGCCATCTCGCCCAGGAAGTCGCCGAGAAGCGCGTACGTCGCCTCGTTCGTCGGGTCGAGGACGGGGTTGAACACGCCCCACTGGCGTTCGATGCCGTACGGTCCCGGCAGGCTCGCGAGCTCCGGATGTGAGACGACCCAGCTCGTGGCGTGGCCGGGGATGTCGAACTCGGGCACCACGCGGATCCCGCGCTCGGCTGCGTAGCTGATGATCCCCCGCATCTGATCCTGGGTGAAGTACCTGCCGTCGGAGCCCTTTGCGGCAAGCTCCGGATGGGTCAGGCTCTCGATCCGGAAGCCCTGGTCGTCCGTGAGGTGCAGGTGCAGGACGTTGAGCTTCACGACGGCCATCGCGTCGATGTTGCGCAGGATGACCTCTATCGGCTGCCAGTGGCGCGCCACGTCGATCATGAGCCCGCGCCACGGGAACCTCGGCTGGTCCTGAATTGCGACGGCTGGAAGGAACCATCCCTCCTTGTCGCGGCTGAGGAGCTGGAGGAGGGTCTCCAGGCCGTGCATGGCCCCGATGTCGGTCGGGGCCCGAAGAACGGCCTGCGAGCCGCCGACGTCGAGCGTGTAGGATTCGTCGTCCGCCCCCGAGGGAACCGCCGTGCCGTCGGCCCTGCAGTCGACCACCAGCCTGAAGGCCGTTTTTCCCTGACCGGCGGATTCGCGGGTGCGCAGGCTCCATCGGCCCTCGGCCCGCGCAATCGCAGCGCCCAGGCGCGCCCCGGAGGCCCTTTCCGTGGAGACCTCGAGCCCTCCCCCCGCGGGAACCCGGCCCGCCGACACGCGCACGTGCGCCGGCGCGGGCATCACATCCAGCGGAAGCGGAGCGGCACCGGCGGGCGCCATCGCTCCAACGGCCGCGCTAAAGAGGCAGATCGCGAAGGAATTCCTCTGGAGCATATCGTTTGAAGGCTTCTATCGCCTCGTATTCCGCGAGGCCCAGGGCGTTGTAGGTCTCCGCCAGGCGCCTGCTTCGGTCCTCCGAACGCTGCCAGAATTCGCGCCGGTCGTCACCCAGGAAGAGGGCGATGTCCTTTTGCGTCTCGTGGCAGAAGATCGCGCGGCGGCGGCGGAGCACCTCCTGGGGGCTGAGCGGAACCGCGAGGTCGATCTCGTCAGAGGACCACTCGGACCATGCGCCCCTGTAGAGCCAGAGCTCGCTCTCGGGCACCCAGGGCTCGTCCGAGAGCTTGGCAAGCGCGTCGCGCAGCGCATGCAGGCAGAGCCTGTGGGTACCGTGCGGGTCGTCGAGATCTCCCGCCGCGAAGATCAGATGGGGGCGTATCTCCCCCATGAGCTCCCGCATGATCAACCGGTCCGCGTCCGCGAGCTGCCTCCGGCTTCCGGGGCTTGCATGGTAGAACGGCAGGTCAAGGAAATGGAGCCGATCGGCGGAGACGCCGCACACGCGCGAGGCAGCGAGAGCCTCCTGGCGCCGGACGAGGCCCTTCCAGTTCTGGACCTCCGCCGTCTCCGGGATGGAGCCCGTTGACTGGTGGGCCGCGCAGAGTGCGCGAAGCCTCTCAATGTTGCCGGGGCTCGCCAGGCCCGAGTCGCCCACAAACCTTAGCGCACGGGCCAGCGCCTCGTCGGAAACGGCATTCGCTCCCGACACCTGGTACGCGACATGAACTTCGTGGCCGTGCTCCACCAGGCGGCAGAGCGTGCCGCCCATCCCGATCACGTCGTCATCAGGGTGGGGCGAGAGCACGAGAACCCGCTTGGGGAAGACCCCGGCCGAGGGGGCGCGGAGCGGGCGAACGGGCGCGTCGCCGGGCTTGGTGCGCTTCGGGTCGCGCCCTCCAGGCCAGCCCGTGATCGTGTGCTGGAGCTGATAGAAACCCGCCAGATTGACCTCGTAGGCCGGGCCGTGGATCCTCAGGAGGTCCTGGAGCCCCGCTTCGTTGTAGTCGTCATCGGTGAGCTTCAGCACGGCCTTCTTCCTGAGCTGGGAGAGCCAGATGATCGCACGGCGCATCATCGCCGGGTCCCACTCGAGGCCCAGGTCGCTCAAGGCGCCGAGGAGCCACGGCGTACGGTAGCGGGTCAGGGCCCCGGCCGCGGCCCGATCGATGATGAACTGAATCTGGTCGTGCTCCTGGAGGAACGAGGCCGTTATCTGCGGCGTGACGGGTCCCTCGGCCGCCGCGCGCACAATCTCGGCCTTGTGCTGGCCCCAGGCCATCAGGACGATTCTCCGCGCCTCCAGGATCGTGCGCACGCCCATCGTGATCGCGTACCGGGGCGTGTGCTCCTCGCCGCCGAAATCCCCGGCCGCGTCGCGCCGCGTCAGGGCGTCAAGGGTGACGATCCGCGTGCGCGAGCGCCGGGGGCTCCCGGGCTCGTTGAAGCCGATGTGGCCGGTGCGGCCGATGCCGAGGATCTGAAAATCTATGCCGCCGGCGGCCTGGATCCTGTCCTCGTAATCCCGGCAATGCGCGTCGAGGGATGCGATAGGCGCAGTCCCGTCGGGCATGTTGATGTTGGCGGGCGGAATGTCGACGTGGTCGAACAGGTGCGCCTGCATGTAATGGCGGTAGCTCCGTGGGCTCGTTGGCTTGATCGGGTAATACTCGTCCAGGTTGAACGTGATGACGTTCGAGAAGCTCAGCCCCTCCTCCCGGTGCATCCTGACGAGCTCCGCGTAGAGCCCGAGCGGGGTCGAGCCGGTCGCCATGCCGAGCACCGCATTTCGTTTCGCCGCCTGCCTTGCCCGGATCAGCTCGGCGATCCCCCGCGCGACGGACTGCGAGGCCTCGGCACTGCTTGGGAACACGGCGAGAGGGACGTGCTCAAACCTGCTGGGAGCTGTGGTTGGAGGTCCGGTCATGGGGGTCTTTTCACTGTGAGGTTACGGGCCTTTTGGGATGGTTCCGATGATATTCTCGGCGGCTCCGTTAAAAAATGGCAGAAATGACTATGTTTTTAACATCGCTGCTACTTTGGGGCGCCGCGACAAAGGGAGGCGGCCCGTGCTGAAAGCGGCCGCCGATCGGGTACTTGACCCCTTCCGGTGATGACTCGAAATTGACCCCGTGGAGTCCCCCTCTGTCCTCCGGCCGGCGAAGCCCGTTTGGGCGGCCTCCGCGGCCGTCGGCGTTGCCGGCTTGATTCTCGCCGCGGTGCTGCTCGCCTATTTCCCCGCGCTTCGGGGAGGCTTTCTTTGGGATGACGACGCGCATGTGACTGGCCTGCGGCTTCGGTCGCTCCTCGGACTGTGGCGCATCTGGTTCGAGGCGGGGGCGACCCAGCAGTATTACCCGCTCCTCCACACCACGTTCTGGGTGGAGCACCGGCTTTGGGGGGACTCGGTTCTCGGCTACCACCTTGCCAACGCAGCGCAGCACGCCTTTGCGGCGTGGCTTCTGTGCGCCGTCCTGCGGCGCCTCTCATTCCCCGTTCCTTGGCTGGCCGGCCTGATCTTTGCCCTGCACCCGGTCTGCGTCGAGTCGGTGGCCTGGATCTCGGAGCAGAAGAACACGCTGTCGGCGGTGTTCTATCTCGCGTCGGCGCTTCTTTACCTGCGCTTTGACGAAACGCGGCGCAAAAGCCTCTACGCGTGTGCGCTGATCCTGTTCGTGCTTGCCTTGCTGACCAAGAGCGTGACGGCGTCCCTGCCGGCGGCGCTTCTTGTGGTGCTCTGGTGGCTGCGGGGAGCGCTCAAATGGAAGCGGGACGTCCTCCCGCTTGCGCCCTGGCTTGCCATCGGAGCGGCCAGCGGGCTTTTCACGGCATGGATGGAGGAGAGGTTCATAGGGGCGGAGGGCGCCGACTTCTCCTACACCGCGATTCAACGCCTGCTTCTCGCCGGAAGGGCCGTTGTCTTCTACCTCCACAGCCTGGTCTGGCCCGGCAACCTGATGTTCATCTATCCGCGCTGGTCGCTTCAGTTGGAGGCCGCCCGCAACAGCCTCTGCCTTGTGGGCATTTTGGCGCTAGCAGGCGCGCTTGCTCTCCTGGCGAGAAGGTGGCGTGGGCCGCTGGCCGGTCTTCTCATCTTCGTCGGCACCCTTTTCCCGGCGCTCGGATTCGTGAACGTCTACCCTTTTAGGTTCTCGTTTGTCGCGGACCACTTCCAGTACCTTGCGTGCATCGGGATCATCGTGCCGGCCGCGTGGGGCCTCTGGTGGGTCGCGGGCCGGGCGCCGCTGGGCGCGCCTGGCCGCATGGGGCTCCTGCTCGTCATCCCGGCATTGCTGGGGGTTCTGTCGTGGAGGCAGTGCAGGTCCTACCGCGATTCGATCACGCTGTACCGCTCGACGCTGGCGGTGAACCCGTCGGCATGGCTGATGCACTACAACCTCGCGGTGAACCTTGGCATGGGTCCGGATCACCTGTCGGAGGCGATCGCTGAGTACGAATCCGCCCTGAAGTTGAAGCCGGACCACTGGAGGGCCCGCAACAATCTCGCCAGCGCGCTGCTGAGGCTGCCTGGCCGCTCGGCCGACGCGATCGCCCAGTTTGAGGAAGCGCTAAGGTATAATCCCGACTACGCCGAGGCCCACAACAACCTCGGTGTCGCGCTCGAGGATATCCCGGGCAGGCAGAAGGAGGCGGAGGAGCACCTGCGGTCGGCAGTGCGGATCCAGCCAACCTATGATGCCGCCCATGCCAACCTGGGGCACCTACTGATGCGGGAGCCGGGCTCCATCGGCGAGGCGGCCAAGGAGTTCGAAACGGCGGTCCGCATCGCGCCCGACACGGCGGACTACCACTACGATATGGCGAACGCGCTCTCGCTCGAGCCCGGTCGCCTGCGGGACGCTGTGGCAGAGTACCAGACCGCGCTGCGCCTCAGGCCGGACTTCGCGGAGGCGCACAGCAACCTGGGTGTGGCCCTCGCCCATTTGCCGGGCCGCGATGCTGACGCGATCGCGGAATACCAGGCCGCGCTGCGGCTGGCTCCGGCGAGCGCGGACGTCCACGCCAACCTGGCCAACCTGCTCTCCAGGATCCCGGGCCGGAGCGCGGAGGCGATTGCCGAGTACGCGGAGGCGCTCAGGCTCGATCCGTCCGATGCGCAGAGCCACTACGGCCTCGGATACCTCCTCACGAGCGCGCCCGGCCGGCTGCCGGATGCCATCGCGGAATTCGAGGCGGCGGTTCGGCTTGATCCGGGTCTTGCCGAGGCCCACTACTGCCTGGGGATAGGTCTCGCCATGAGCGGCAACCGGCGGGAGGAGGCGATCGCGCACCTCGAGAGGGCGCTTGAGATCCGCCCGGATTTCCCGCTTGCGCGAAAGGCCCTGGACCGCCTGAAGGCGTCCGGCCCGTAGGCGTCCGGTCGCCCGGGCCGATCGACCGGCTCATAACGAGGATGCAGGCGAAATCCGGCAGGGTAACGGTCCCGTAGACGGACCTCGTTAGAAGAGCGTATAGATGAACGGTGCGACTCCCGAGCCGCCCAGCACGGCGAGGACGCCGACAAGCACGAGCACGACGATAATCGGGGTCAGCCACCATTTCTTGTTATGCAGAACGAACTGAACGAACTCGGCCGCAGGCCCCGCGCGGCGCTCTTCCGCCTGCTTGCTGAACGAGTTTTTTTCAGGATCCGCCATGTTAGCTTTGCTTGAAGTAGCTTTCGACGGGCTTGGACCTTTCCGCTGGTCTCCAG